>JAQBOY010000423.1 GCA_028287805.1 Mucilaginibacter sp. | reverse complement strand
AAATCCAACCCTGCAAAATTCCTGGTTAATATCTGGCTGTTATTTACATTCAGCCATTTATCCAATAATGTTGCATACACATCCCTGAAATCAACCTGGTATTTTAAGTCGCCATTATCCAGTGTGGTCAAATCGGGCGCATCGTTAAATATGCCGGGCTTCTTTAATTTCCCGCCAAATAAAAATACATTATTAGCCGTACCATGATCCGTACCGTTACTGGCATTTTGCTCAACGCGACGGCCAAATTCAGAGAAGGTCATCACCAACGTATCATCCAGCTTACCTGATTGTTTCAAATCCTTAACAAAAGCAGCAACAGCGTCGGCATATGTTTTTAACTGCCGCCCTTGTTGGTTTTGCTGACCAACATGCGTATCAAATCCGCTTAAGGATACATAATACACGCGGGTTTGCAAACCTGAGTTGATAAATTTGGATACCGTTTTTAGCTGGTTACCCAAGCCGGTAGCAGGATACTGCCCGGTTACATTATAGGTTTTAGCCGTTTTTTGAATATAATCTGCCGATGAATAAGTTTCAATCATGGTTTTGTAGAGATAACCTAAGTTATCCTCATTCAAATTAGCAGCGCTATGATCATGCACGAGGTCTTTAAAGAATGGTTCGCGGGTGGTTTGGTACAGCTTGTTAGGATCCTGTACCGCAATACCTTTCATATTTGCCCCCTTCATTGCCAGCGACAAGGTATCATCAACCTCAATAGCGGTATAAGGGTTTTTACAGGTTTGGCAGTTAGAATCCAGGTAACGGCCTATCCATCCGGTGGTTAAAAACTGGTTAGCATCACTGCCCGTTTGCCAGATGTCCATAGAGCGGAAGTGTGACCTGTCCGGGTTGGGATAACCAACGGAATTGATGATACTCATCCACCCCTGGTCGTAAATTTCTTTTAAGGCTGAAAGATTGGGGTTAAAGCCCTGCATGTCATTCAGTGTAATAACGTCGGGCTTATTAATAGCTATGGTTTTACGCTTTTGATAGTAGATATCATTGCCATAAGGAATGATGGTATTTAAGCCGTCATTACCGCCCGAAAGCTGGATGATCACCAGGTTTTTATACCCCGAAATATCACCCATGGCCAATGATTCCAACGGCTTTAAAAAAGCAGGCATTAAAAACGCACCCGAGGCAAGCCCTGTTTTCTTTAAAAAATCTCTTCTTTCCATGTTTACCCTCCAGCCCCCTAAAGGGATTTTGTGTATTTAATATATGATTGTTACCCTTACCTTCCCCCTTCAGGGGATTAGGGAGGTTAACATAGTTGATACTCTGGTGTTGAAACTATTTGTATAACGGTTGATTTAATATCAGCAGACATATTTACTTCATCTGTTATGGTTTTGTTTAGTTTGGGTTCCAGCATAAATTGCGCTATTTGCACTGGCGATGTATTGGGTGGAATGTCACGTAAAAACTTATCCCAATCAGGTTGTGCCTGCACCCGTTTAATTACATTCAGCTGCTGTTTCTTTTGCGATGCCAGGTAGGCTTCATCCTCAGGTGTCGCTTTTCCTGTAAAGTCAATTAATCCGGCATTTAATATGGTTGATGGTATTTTCATCCGGTACATTAAAGATGAGCTGTCTATCCAGTTTTTACCTCCCGGCCATCCTGCCACGTTAGGTGGCCTGAACAATACCTGTCCTAAAGCACGTTGAAACTGTAGCAGCACATCAGGGTTTTGATAGCTGATATAAAACTGGCGGTTCAAGCCTGCTAAAAAATCAACCGGCGATTTTACCAGGTTACCTATGTTTTTATCGTCATAAAACCAGTCAGCCAAAAATACAAACTCCAGCAATGGCTTAATTTCATAATTAGCTTTATATAATACATCTGCCATTTGGCTGATGTGTTTATTATCAGGTATATCATTCACTAAATACCGGTATAATTTAGTGCATATAAATACGGCTGTTTGCTTATTATCTGTTATTATATTCAGAATATCCTCTCCGCAAAAATTGGCGGTTTTGCCCAAAAAGGTTTTTAGCCTATCATCATGAGCACGGGTATTAAAGGTATAAGCGCCTGTTTTGCCGCTATAAGCCCAACCGGTAAACGCTCGGGCAGATTCTTTAATATCCTGCTCGGTATAATTCCCCCTGCCCAGCGTAAATAGCTCCATCAGCTCGCGGGCATAATTTTCATTTGGATGATTTTTTTGGTTTTGCTGATTATTTAAAAACTGCAGCATAGCAGGGGATTGTGATACCTGCAGCAGTAATGTTTTAAAATTTCCGAGCGCATTGGCCCGTTCAATATTATTCAACTCCTGCTCATAATAGGCATTGCCAATATTACAGGCAAAGTGATTATGCCAAAACAAGGTCATCTTTTCCCGTAGTTGGGCATTAGTTTCACTTAATTGCTTTATCCAGGCGTTGTTAAGCGCTTTTTCCTGTTTGTTTTTTTCTTCTTGTAACGCTCTTTTTTCGTCATCAGTTTGAAGAGCAGCAGGCTTCGGCCGTAGATCTATATTTTCATTAAGCACATTTAGCGGTTCAATAACTTCTGAGGCTTTAAAAAGCTTTTTTACAGTTTTTTTTATCGACCAGTTTTGCTGATCATGCAGGTCTTCAAAACGAATGCCGAAAGCGGCCCTCGCATACAAATGCTTTATTTGCCTTGAGTTATCCATTTTTACTTTATTATAAATATGGCCATAAAAAATCAAATAAGTTTAACTAAAGTTTCTGTTCTAACATAGCTGATATTCGGGCGATGATACTGCCTTCTAAAGCCAGCCATCGATACTAAATGCTTGATTTGTTTGACGTTGTTCATAATTATTAATTCTGTGACTTTATTATTTATCATTGGTTTAATAATTTATTTCATAATATAAATACTTATTATTTATATTCGAACTACCAAACCTTACACAATGAATAAAGTATTCCATCTGCTATTATTATGTGCATGCACTATTTGCATTAAAGCACAAACTCCGGTCATCAATCAGCCAACAACCCAGGATTATGGGAAAATTAACAAGGAAGACCTGGAAATGAAAACCTGCGATTTCGAGACGGACGCGAATGCCGAAATTTTATTCGATAAAGGAAATATCTATTATGACCAGGATTTTAATATTATAATGGAACGCCATAAAAGGATAAAAATATTTAATGACAATGGTAAGGAAAATGCCAACATACGCATAGAGTTTTACAACACTAATCATTATGAAGATATAACTGGCTTGCAAGCGGAAACCATTAATTTAAATGATGGGAAAATTGAGATCACAAAAATTGATAAAAAATTGGTTTATACCCAAACTATTGACAAACAGCGAGCCGCACTTGTTTTTACTATGCCTAATGTGAAAGCCGGCTCTGTAATTGAATTTAAATACAAATGGCAAACCAACTCGTACAGCAATTTCCCTGACTGGTATTTCCAACATAAAATACCGGCAAGATACAGTGAAGTGGATACTGAAATACCGGAGTATTTTGAGTTTGCCGCAATAGCCAGACCTACGCAGTCATATGTTAAAAATATTACATCAAGCGAATCGAAAAGCATATTGTCAACAAACCCATCAAATCCAATATCGTATACGGCTAACCAGCGAATTAGGGCTATGGCTAATATAAAATCATTACCTGATGAAGCCTACATGAGTTCAAGCGCCGATAACCTGCAAAGCATTCTTTTCCATTTAACTACAATACGGCCCATTAATGGCTTTATAAGAACTGGTACAGATACCTGGGCAAAGGTTGGAACAGCGCTGGTTGAAGATGAGGATTTTGGCAGACAGCTGAAAAAGAAGCTAACGAACGAAGATGTTATTATCAACAAAGCAAAAACCTTTAAAACAAATGATGAAAAAATAGCCTATGTTTTTAATGAGGTAAAAAACACTATAAAATGGGACGGGAACGATGCATGGTATACTAATGATGGAACAAGCCGTGCATGGGAACGGAAATCAGGCAATTCGGCTGAAGTAAACCTTATTTTATACCATTTGCTTAACGCGTCGGGCGTTAAAGCATTCCCAATGGTAGTTAGCACACGCGAACACGGGAAGGTGTATCCCGGATATACTTTTTTATACCAGTTTAACCGGGCGGTTGTATACATACCAGTTGACAGCACAAAAAAATACGTTTTGGATGCCACTAATAAATATAATACTTATAATGAAACCCCAGACAATCTGCTTAATTCATTTGGTTTATGGATTGATAAGGATAACAAAATATACGACCTTGCTTTTTTAAAGAAAGACATACCGGTAAGGCAAATAGTTTTGATAAATGCCGATATAAAGCCTGATGGAAAAATGACCGGCACAACGCAGATAAGCAGTATCAGCTATAACAGAATTAACAGTATAAAACGGTACAACACCGATGGTGAAAAAAAATACATTGACTATTTGCGTGATAATGATAACAATTTAAAAATATTATCAATCAAATTTGATAATATGCAGGTTGATACTTTGCCACTAACACAGAATATCGACTTTACCCTTGACCTTACAGGGTCGGATGAAAACTATATTTATTTTAACCCCAATTTATTCACCTCACTTCACAATAACCCATTTTTAAGCGAAACCCGCTATACCGATATTGACTTTGGTTATTTGCATGATTATCAGATTAGCGGCAACTATAAAATTCCCGCCGGCTATAAAGTTGATGCTTTACCCAAAAACATTTCTATGGTAATACCTGATAAAAGCATCAGCTTTAAGCGTATTATAGCTGAACAGGGAGGTACTATTGTGGTACGTTACGTTATATATTATAAAAAAACCATTTACTTTAAAGAGGATTATGCTGATATCCGCGAGTTTTACAAAAAAATGCATGAGATGCTGAATGAACAGATTGTATTAAAAAAATCATAATAGTATAAATTATCATGTTCAATAAAATTTTAACCTGTTGCTTATTGCTTTGTGCAATATGCGGGAGTGTATTTAGCCAAAACATTCCCCCTGAACTTTATAAATCAGCAACAATACCCGATTCTTTGAAGGAGAATGCAAACTCGGTTGTAAGGTATTCGGATTATATAATGACTGTAAAGGGGCGCAGTAAAATAAATATCAGACAACACACCATTGTCACTATTTTAAACGAAAAGGCGGATAGAGACGCCGTATTACAATTGTTTTATAATAGAAAGTATGATAATTACAGCAATATTGAAATGCGCGTTTACAATGAAAAGGGAGATCTGATAAAAAAATACCATAAAAGTGATATGTATGACGGTTCTGCTACGCATGGTGAAGACCTGATTACTGACGAACGATTTTTAGGCGTTAAACATACCGTATCTGCCTACCCCATAACCATTGAAACCAGTTATGATGAAGACATGACCAGTGCGTTGGATTTGGGCAGATGGGAAATTCAGCATAAAGAGCAAGCAGTTCAAAATACCACTTATACTATTATTATTGATGACAATGCAGGTTTACGGTATCTTAACAAAAACATATTGATTAAGCCAGTAAAAACCAGTGAAAATAATATTAGTCATTATGTATGGAAGGTTTCTAATTTAAAAGCCATCAAATTAGAAGAAGGAGCGGTATCATGGCGAGTATTACCAAAAATATATTTCGCTTCTAACTCGTTTGAGTTTTATGGAAACCCCGGTGATTTTAGTACATGGAACGACTATGGCAAATGGCAACAAGCCCTAAATGCCGACGTAAGCTCTTTAAGCCCTCAACGTGAGGAAGAGATCAGAAAAATGACCGACAGCATAAAAACCGATAAGGGCAAGGCCAAATTTCTATATACTTATATACAGCAAAATATGCGTTATGTAAGTGTACAATTGGGTATTGGCGGACTTAAGCCTTTTCCCGCCATGTTTGTTGATCAAAAAAAATACGGCGATTGCAAAGCACTTTCCAATTATATGAGCGCCTTGCTTAAAGCGGTTCATATTCCATCATACTATGCCTTAATTAATGCCGGCACAAATCAGGAACCTGCAGATCCCTCCTTTCCAAATGATCCGTTTAACCACGTTATACTATGCGTGCCCTTTAAAGGCGACACTACCTGGCTCGAATGTACCAGCAGTACGCAGCCCTTTGGCCAATTGGGTACATTTACAGAAAACCGTACCGCGTTAATAGTAACAGAAAATGGCGGAAAACTGATAAATACGCCCCGCAGCACCATGCAGGATAACCAGTTTAACAGCGAAGTTCATTTGGTACTTAATGCTGATGGTGGAGCAAAGGCAGCGTTAAAAGTTTTAAGTACCGGGGGCTACCGGGAAGAATATGTTGGCCTTGAATCGTTAAAGCTGGATGAACAAAAACAGGCTTTTATGGGACTCCTTAACCTCAAACAGCCGTCTGTATTTGACGTTACCCCATCTTCAGACAAAGATGGTATTAAGCGGGTTAATATTAATTTAGAGTATGATAAGTTTTGCGATGTAATGGCTGGTGACAAGCAATTTTATCGTCCGCACGTATTTGATTTATGCGCGTTTACAGTACCTGAAGAAGAGAAGCGCAAAACAGATTATTATTTTGAGCATCCCATGCAAAAATCATGCGTAACTATTATTGATCTGCCTGCCGGTTACGAAATAGAAACATTACCCGCCAACCAGACTTTAAAATTTACTTATGGCAATTATGAGGTTGCTTATACCTATGATGCAACAAAAAACCAGGTGGTAAGCACAGCAAAGTTTAATTTAACAAACTATGTTATTCCCGCTGCCAGGTATACCGAACTGCAGCAATACCTGGATGCTGTTGCTAAAGCGCAAAATAAAAAGCTGGTAATAAAACGTAAGGCATAAATTTGTCCTGATGATATTCAGGCTTGATGACCGTTTAATATTTCCTGATCCGGAACTGGCAGAACCAGATGGATTGCTGGCTGTTGGCGGCGACCTATCAACGGAACGCTTGCTGCTGGCTTATCAAAATGGGATATTCCCCTGGTATAGTGATGAAACGCCTATTCTATGGTACTCACCGCATGAACGGTTTGTGCTTTATGCCGATGAATTAAGGGTTTCGGCCAGCATGAAAAAGTTTTTACGGAAAGATATTTTCCTTACCACTATTGATCAATGCTTTAAGGAAGTAATTACAGCCTGTTCAGCTATGGAAAGAAAAGGGCAGGATGGTACATGGATCACCGAAGATATGAAAGATGCTTATATCAAATTGCATAAACAGGGCCATGCACATTCCATAGAAGTATGGCAGCAAAACGAATTGGTGGGAGGAATGTATGGTGTGCCGGTTGGTGATATTTTTTGTGGAGAAAGTATGTTTAGCAAAGTAAGCAATGCTTCAAAAGCTGCGTTGATCCATATATGCAAAAGCGGGCAATATAAAATGATAGACTGCCAGGTATATTCTGAACACCTGGAATTTATGGGAGCGAGGATGATCAGCAGAAAAGAATATATGGCGGCTTTGCTGAATAGTATATGCTGATTAGTTAACTTTATCATAAAAAATTACTGTCATGCTGAGGAACGAAGCATCTGCTGGCCAATAGATGCTTCGTTCCTCAGCATGACAAAGGATTATAATACATGCAGCAGACAAACATAAAAGAGCGGATAATATTAGGGATTGACCCGGGTACAGCGGTGATGGGTTATGGGTTGGTAAAAGAAACTGGTTCAAAAATTGAGCTTATTAGTTTGGGTGTGGTTAAGATGGATAAGATAGACGATCACATGCTAAAGCTGCAACGGATATTTGAAAAAACTGTAGCTTTAATTGATAACTATAAACCCGATTGCCTGGCTATTGAGGCGCCATTTTATGGTAAAAATATACAGGTAATGCTCAAACTGGGCCGGGCACAGGGCGTGGCTATGGCTGCGGCCTTATCCCGCAATATTGAGGTTACAGAGTATTCACCGAGAAAGATCAAACAATCTATAACCGGTAATGGCAACGCAACTAAAGAGCAGGTTGCCGCTATGCTGCAAAACCTGCTGAATTTTAAAGAAACACCTGATTTTTTAGATGCGACGGATGGTTTGGCTGTAGCGGTTTGCCACTCTTTTCAAAAAATTACTACAGGAAAAAGCGGCAGCAAAAAGTCTTATTCCGGCTGGGATACCTTTGTAAAGGATAACGCGAAGCGGGTTGTTTGATGTGCAGATGTGCAGATGAATTATTTCTTTAGTTTGAAATAGTCAGTCCACAATTAAAAATATGCATATCTGCACATCTACAAAAACTCGCGTATTTTTTTAGCGGTTGCTTCCAGTTCCTCTGGTGTAAACTGAAGCTTTGGACGCGAAAAGTCCAAATCGCTAACCTTATTCATTGGGATCAAATGAATATGCGCGTGGGGTACTTCCAGGCCAATAACCGCCACGCCTATCCTTTTACAGCTGATCGCTTTCTTTAACCCATTGGCTACAATTTTTGCAAAAATTTGCAAACCCATATAGGTTTCATCATCCAGGTCAAAAATATAATCTACTTCCTTTTTCGGGATCACCAGCACATGCCCTTCGGCAAGTGGAGAAATATCCAAAAACGCTAAAAATTCAACGGTTTCAGCTACTTTATAGGCTGGTATTTCGCCTGCTACTATTTTTGAGAAGATGGTCATTTTGTTGATTAGGGAATTTGTTGATTGGGTTGATTAAGTTTTATTAATTAGTAACTGTTAGTAATTCAAATAGTTTTAACAACCATTCTCTATTCACCCATTCAACCACCCAATAATTACCTGCTTATCTCCAGTATTTCAAACTCTATCTTTCCTGCGGGGACAGTGATCTCCGTTTTTTCACCTACTTTTTTGCCTAATAATCCTTTGGCAATAGGTGAGGATACCGATATTTTACCCGTTTTCATATCTGCTTCACTTTCTGATACCAGCTGGTAGGACATCGTGGTATTGGTTTTAAGATTTTTTATCTTAACAATAGACAATGCAAGTACTTTGGAAGAATCTATTTTTGATTCATCCAGCAATCTTGCATTGGCAACCGCTTCCTGCATTTGTGAAATTTTAGCCTCATGCAAGCCCTGCGCCTCTTTAGCCGCATCATACTCCGCATTTTCAGACAGGTCACCTTTATCCCGTGCCTCTGCAATGGCTTTAGATATATTAGACCGTCCTGTTGTTTTTAAATACTGTAATTCTTCCTTTAATTTTTCTAAACCTTCCTTGGTATAGTATGATACCTCTGCCATAACTCCCTTATTAATTAAAATTCCTAATTAAACTAATGCCAAAAAAAACCGCCCTTCCTGTATAAGAAGGACGCAATGACTTTAAAACAAACAAGACTATATGGGCTTTGCCTACATAGTCTTGTTTTGCATAAACGAAGATAAGAGAATTAAAGTCTATTATCCAAATTTTTTTAACCGATTATCCTGCCGGCGAAAGCCAATTATTATTTAGTTAAATCTAACGCAATTAGCTTTTCAGCCATTACTTCGCTTATTCTGCGATAGGAATCAAATGTCCAGCCGGCAACATGCGGGGTTAATAATATTTTGCCTGATTGCCTTAATTCATCAAACCATTCCTGCTCACCCAAAGCGGGAAATTTCTCTACTTCCAGTACATCTAACCCGGCGCCTAATATTTTACCTTGCTTAACGGCGTTTAATATAGCTTTAACCTTTGCCACTTTGCCACGCGAAGCATTAATCAAAAAAATAGGTTTTTTAAAATGGAACAGGTATTCATCATTTACCATGCCGTTAGTTTCGGATGTTAAAGGTACATGCAAGCTCAATACATCGCTATGTTTAACAATTTCTTCCATACTTACTTCCCGGGCATATTGGTCGGAGAAGCCGGTTTTATACTTATCATAAGCGATTACATTTACCTCAAAACCCGAAAGTTTTTTAGCGAAACTTTTCCCCATAAAGCCATAGCCTATAATGCCTACTGTTTTACCTTTTAGCTCATATCCGCGGTTGGCTTCCCGTTTCCAGATACCTGCACGTATTTCGGCATCGGCTGTATTAAAATGGTTCATTAAGGCCAGTAAAAGGCCAACACAATGCTCGCCAACCGCATCCATATTACCTTCAGATGCATTGATGAGCTGAATGTTTTTTTGTGCGGCATAGGCCTCGTCAATATTATCCAGCCCGGCACCTGCACGGCAAACAAAACGTAGATTTTGCGCGGCATCTATAAACCGGCGATCAACATTAAACTTGGAGCGTATCACCAAACCTTCGTAACCATCTATAATTTGCAAAACTTCATCCAGTTTAATTTGCGGCTGATAATCGCATTGGTAACCAACCGCTTCTACCTGTTCCATAAAAATGGGGTGGATATCGTCGGCAATAAGAATTTTATTTTTCATTAACGGTTATTAGTAATTTTATTGGTCAGCTTAACAAAGTCCTCCACACTTAAACGCTCCGCACGCAAATCCAATAAAGGTTCATCTGTCATTTTTTCTTTGTTAATTAAGGAAGATACAGCATTACGCAGTGTTTTACGCCGCTGGTTAAACCCTGCCTTTACTACCAGCCAAAACAGCTTTTCATCACAATTCAATTCCTTTACTTCATTACGGGTTAAACGGATAACCGCAGACAACACTTTGGGAGGCGGATTAAACACGCCGGCTTTTACGGTAAATAAATACTCTACTTTATAATAGGCCTGCAAAAATACGCTGAGTATGCCGTACTCTTTACTGCCGGGCTTAGATGAACAGCGTTCGGCAACTTCTTTTTGAAACATGCCCACTACCTCAACAACTTGTTTCCTGTTATCCAGTACCTTAAAAAGTATCTGTGAAGATATGTTATATGGAAAGTTGCCGATAATGCCCAGCGGGCCATTAAAGATCTTTGTAAAATCCAGCTCCAAAAAATCGGCGTTGATGAGCCTGGTGCCTAATTTTGGATATTTCTTTTGCAGGTACTGGTATGATTCTTCATCTATATCAATCAAAGAAACTTCATATTCGGTTTTTTGCAATAAAAAATCAGACAGGATACCCATACCCGGGCCAACTTCCAAAACCTGTTGATATTTATTTTCGGGGCGCAGGCTGTCAACAATTTTAGCAGCAATGTTTTTATCAGTAAGAAAGTGTTGCCCTAAATATTTTTTTGCCCTAACTAATGTCATTATTAATCAAATATATGCGCAAATTAATTCATATTTGTGATTTAAGCAGGAACTTTACACTTAAAATGTTTTATTTGCATAGATAAAGCATAAGGCTGAAAGCGGAAAGCGGAAACAAAAACCAGCAGAAAGGCATTAAATAATGGGTGAAATCACCATTTAATCAGTGAGGCCATCTTATATCATATGAGCGAAAAAATTAAAATAGGTATCAGCATTGGCGATGTTAACGGCATTGGTTTAGAGATCATTATTAAAACTTTGGCCGATAGCCAGATCTATAATTATTGTACACCCGTTGTTTACGGCCATACCAAAGTGGCTTCATTTTACCGTCGCTTAACAGGCACCAATGAGCTTAATTTTAATGTGATCGACGATCCTTCCAATGCTCAGCATAAAAGAGCCAACATGATCAATTGCTGGGAGGAAGATGTAAAGATTGAACCGGGTGTATTGAATAAAGAGATTGGAAAATATTCTTTCTTATCGTTAGAAAGAGCCACAAATGACTTACTCAATGGGCATATCGCCGCATTAGTCACCGCCCCTATTCATAAAGATAACATTCAAAGCGAACAGTTTAATTTTCCGGGACATACGGAATATTTGCAGGCCAGAGACGGTGCCGCCGAGTCATTAATGTTTTTAGTGAGTGATACTTTAAGGGTTGGCGTAGTTACCGGCCATATACCTATAGCTAAAGTAGCTGAAAGCATCACTACAGATAAAATAGTTTCGAAGCTAAAGCTGATGAATGCCAGCTTACGCGATGATTTTTGGATACGCAAACCAAAAATTGCAGTGTTAGGATTAAATCCGCACGCCAGCGATAATGGCTTAATTGGGAACGAAGAGCAAAACATTATTATCCCCGCTATTGAAGAAGCGCGAGCTGTTGATGTACTGGCTTTTGGTCCTTATGCTGCAGACGGCTTTTTTGCCAACGGTACTTATTTACAATTTGACGCCGTTTTGGCTATGTACCACGACCAGGGCCTGATACCTTTTAAACAGATAGCTTTTGAATCGGGCGTGAACTTTACGGCGGGTTTAAAATTTGTACGTACCTCACCCGATCATGGAACCGCTTTTGATATTGCCGGAAAGAATGTTGCTTCTGAAATATCCTTCCGCGAGGCTTTATTTACTGCCATACATATTGTAAAGCACCGTTTAGAAGGGGCCGAACTTGCTGAAAACCCACTGGCATTTACTAAATTAACCAGAGACCGGGATTAGACCCATTGGGTTGATACGCCGATAAAGACAACAATTTTTTATATCTTGCGTACCACACAAAAAAGACAGTGACATTTCAGGACTTTAATTTTAACGAACATTTATTAGAAGGCGTTATCAGTATGGGTTATACTACGCCGACTCCTATACAGGCTATGGCC
>JAQBOY010000237.1 GCA_028287805.1 Mucilaginibacter sp. | reverse complement strand
TTATCAAACCAATACCCTTATGTTGAAAGTCGTTACTAAAGGGAATGCCATTATCCTGAACAGACAAGTTTACCATTGTTTTTTTAACGTCAACCCTGATAATTGCTTCTGTTGCCTGCGCATGTTTTACGATATTCATCATCAGCTCCTGAATAGTACGGTAGATCGTTATTTCAAGATACCGGCTTAATTTGCGCTGCAAGCCAATAAATTCACAATTGATCACCAGGCTTCCACTAAATTGCCGGTTAATATCCATGATCGCTTCTTTTAATCCAAAGTCTTCCAGTATCACAGGGGTCAATTCATGGGAAATGCGCCGGCTTTCCTTAATAGCTTCAAATATTAACCGATCAATATATATTTTAGATTCATTGAATTTCTCCTTACCTGTTGTCACATTATCATAAGTTAGTTGCTCCATGCTTAACTTTACACCGTATAGCAGCTGCCCCAAACCATTATGCAAGCTTTCTGCTATACGCTTTCTTTCCCGTTCCTGTGTATCCATATTTGCTTGTAAAATTTTCTCCTTTTGGCTGGCTTCCAATTGATAATACTTGCCTTCCAGCTGGTTTTTTTCATCGTGCAACTTTACTTGTGTAGTGATGTCCACATCTGCGCCTACCACTTTTCCCGGCTTACCATAAGCATCTATGACCGCTGTTGCTTTTATACTTATAATTTTCACATTTTTCCCTATCGCAATTTCGAGCGTTTCGGTAAAGGCTATCCCTTTTTTAATGTTATTCACTACGTTTGCAGCGGTAATTTTGCTTTTTTCGGTGGCATATTGCTGGTAAATTCGCGGATGAACTTTCTGGCCTTTCTTTAATTCAAATATTTTATACATGCCCGCTGACCAAATAAAGTTTTTCGTTTGCAGATCATAATCCCAGCTTCCCATCCCGGCTACGGCTTCCGCTTGCTGTAATAAAATGTAGTGGTTAGCTCTTTCCTGTTCGGCCTGCTTACGGGCGGTAATATCCTGATTAGTAGATACCAGCCCGTCTTCCATTTTTACAAACATCGATGAAAACCATTTTTGAAATCCATCATGGTGATATTTATATTCTATCTGTTCCGGTTTTCCCGTTTCCACCACTTTAAGCATTACATCAAACAAGCCCATTTGCTTAACTCCCGGATATGTTTTGGCATATAGCTTGCCCGCCAGATCTGTACGGCCGGTTCCCCTCTCTATTTCCTTATTAACCATTTGAATCTGGAAATCCTCAATAACGCCACTTTCATTTCGAACGGCTTTTAACACGGCTATGTCAATCAGGCTTGTGTCAAATACCGATTGAAGAAGTTCCTGGCTTTCTTTTATTTTTTGCTGTTGTTGCTGTACTTTTTCCCGGGCCTTTATTTGCTCGGTCATGTCGAAATGTAAAACAATTAAGCCGGTAGGTGAAGGATTGATATTTAAAAGGATCCATTTATTCACTACAGGGCACCAAACTTCTTCCAAAACCTGTTTCTTTTGCTCAAACGCTTCATACATCAACTCACTTATACGCGTATCCCAATCTTCCGGAAATGCAACCCACATGTTCTTACCCAGTACCTGTTCAGCATTTTTATTCCAAAACTGGTAAGCCCGTTTATTGGCATATTTGATATTAAAGTCCTGATCCAGTTCAAAACACACTTCATTAACCGAATCGAGGATCAGGTCGGTCCGTACCTGGTCGGTAATATCCTGAACAGTACCGTAAATACGGTTAACATGCCCGTTTTCGTCCTTAAGAAACTGAACTAACCTATGAAGTATCCGTACTTCTCCGTCTTTACGTATGATCCTGTTCCGGATCTCAACAAATTCATTCTTTTCTATCCCTTCGTTCAGAAGTTGCATAAAAGAATTCTGGTCGTCCGGATGAATATATGAGAAAACTTTTTCAAGTGTTACCTTTTCACTTTGCGGCTTGAGCCCGTGAATGCGGTACAATTCGTCGCTCCAAAAAAGATCCTGGTCCAGATATCGCTCAAAATAACCCATTCTTCCTACTTCCTGTGCTGTTTTATGGCGCCGCTGCTCTTCCAGTAGCTCTTTTTTAGTTGCCTTTACCTCTTCAATCTCGGTGAACATTACAATAGCACCTCCATTTGCAGGGGTAGCAGTTAAAGAAATCCATGTTTGGCTTACTGCCGATATATATTCATAAGTTGATACTTGTTTATTTCGGATAGCGTCATTAATAGATATAAAACAATGTGTAGACCGTGATTCCGGGAAAATCTTCCATACATTTTTACCGATCATGTTCTTTTTATCCATCTCGAAAAACATTTCGGCCTTACGATTTACATATAAAAAATTACCGTTACTATCCAGTAAGTAACAGGCAATGGCAATATTGTTTAATATAAGGTCAGCCGGGCATTTATGATCTTCGACACTAATAACTCCTCTTTGTTCCATACATTAAAAATAGATAATCCAAGCCATACAAGGCACTATTTGAAGGGCAAAAAACCTAACTTCTCTAAAAGTCAGACTGTTAAAAGACAACTTTCTGAATAACACCATTAAATAATTCTTCAAATACCCATAAGATACTGGTAAAGGCCAAAGTAGAACAAGGCCAAATCGTAATACGGGATTTTGGATAGGCATAACAATAGAAGATACAAATCAATTATTTCAGCGTTTTACCTGGTAAGAAAAACAGCTATGCTAAAGGAACACGTTGAAAAGTAAATGGTTTTTTTAATTTGAAAGCTGGTGCCTGCGGTATGCTAAATGTGAGGCAGAACTTTTAAATTCAATATTAACCTGAACAGAACTTTCATTTAACATCCTTCCAAATGTTGCATTTACTGTAGCATGATCATCATCAAAGCCACCATGAGATATGGAGGTTGACTGTTCTGTTGAGCCCGCTGGCGCTGAGTTGG
>JAQBOY010000415.1 GCA_028287805.1 Mucilaginibacter sp. | reverse complement strand
TGCCATCCCTGAAAGGAGGTATGTAGGAAATTATGATCATTATTAACATTAAAGACGGCGAATCATTAGACAAGGCACTAAAACGCTTTAAAAAGAAATTTGAAAAAACAGGTGTTTTAAGAGAATTGCGCAGTCGCCAGGCATTTGAAAAAAAATCAGTAACCCGCAGACACGTGGTTAAGCATGCCATCTACAAGCAAAACATGAACCTGGAAACTGCTGTTTAATTCTGTAAAGAATTTTTCAGAATTTCCTGAAGACATATAAAAAACTATTTGTACATTCATTTTCCTATGAGTGTGTAAATAGTTTTTATGTTTTTAGATCGATTCATCCAATATATTAAATTCGAAAAGCGGTATTCCCCGCATACAGTATCCGCTTACCAATCTGATCTGGATCAGTTTATACTTTTTTTAAACCATCCTGATCAATCCATTACCCATCCTTCAGAGATAACCCATTATCAGATCCGTAACTGGATGGTTGAATTAATGAACCAACAGCTAACAGCGCGGTCAATTAATCGGAAGATAGCCACCCTTCGCAAATATTTTAAGTTTTTAGTACAGGAGGGTTTGATAACTGCAAATCCTGCATCAAAAATTAACACACCTAAAATTCCCAAAAATTTGCCCGTAGTAGTTGAGGACGCTAAGCTAACCCGTATGCTGGATGATAGCGAAGTTTTTAGCGACGATTTTAGAGGTTTGCGCGATAAGCTGGTGATAGAGATGCTGTTTGGCACAGGTATAAGGCTGGCCGAACTGGTAGGTATTAAAGAAACGGATATTAATATTTATGAAGGAACAGTAAAGGTTTTGGGTAAGCGCAACAAGCAGCGCATTATCCCTTTAAACAATGAATTACTGGAATTATTGGTCCGATATACCGGGTTAAAGAAAAGTGAAAATTTTAATAACAATTCTTTAACATTAATCGTTACAAATAAAGGAGCTGATGCTTATTCGAAATTTATTTATTTAATTGTGCAAAAATATTTGTCCTACATATCTACCCAAAGCAAAAGAAGCCCGCATGTGCTAAGACATACCTTTGCAACCAGCTTATTAAATAAAGGAGCTGATCTGAATGCCATTAAGGAATTGTTGGGCCATGCTAATCTAAGTGCCACTCAAATTTATACCCATAATTCAGTAGAGAGATTAAAGTCTATTTATAAACAAGCCCATCCAAAGGCATAACAAGGAGGAATCATGAAAATTACAGTGCAATCAATTCATTTTAATGCAGACAAGGGATTATTGGAATTTATCCAGAAAAAAGCTGATAAGTTGGACAACTTTTATGATAATATTATTAGCGGTGAAGTTTATTTAAGGCTGGAGAATGTAGAGGACGAGGCAAATAAGATAACGGAGATAAAATTAATGTTGCCCGGCAACCAAATTTTCGCAAAAGAGCAGTGCAAAAGCTTTGAAGAAGCGACCGATCTGGCCGTTGAAAGTCTGAGAAAACAAATTGACAAACACAAAAAGCGAAAAGCTATTGCTGCCGAGACTGTTAAAAAAGCAGTTTTAACGGCAGGAGATGAGGAATTTTAATATAAAACAGCTATAAAATGTAGGTTTGATCGGCGGACTTTTAGTTCGCCGATTTTTTTTAATAAAAAATTTTGTACAGCACTAAATATTTGTAAATTTGCAATCCCTTTCAGAAAGGCATGTATACAACTACTGCTTCTTCAAAGAGGGTGGTTCTTTAAAATAAAACCTTATTAATTTAACCGATAGATTCCGCTTGGCTATAAATGCCGGTAAGAAAAAAGAAGGATAAATATAAGCCTCCTTAGCTCAGCTGGTAGAGCGACTGACTTGTAATCAGTAGGTCATTGGTTCGATCCCGATAGGAGGCTCTGTTATTTAAGATTAAGAATTACAAATTACGATTGCTTGTCATTCGTAAATCTGAAATCAAAAATCGTAAATCACAATTGGGGGGATACCAGAGCGGTCAAATGGGACGGACTGTAAATCCGTTGCTTCGGCTACGAAGGTTCGAATCCTTCTCCCCCCACTAAGGAAGTTAGCAGTTTATAGTTCTCAGTTTGCAGTTAATGCTAACTGAAAACTGCAAACTGTTAATTGTTAAGCGGAAGTAGCTCAGTTGGTAGAGCGATAGCCTTCCAAGCTATAGGTCGCGAGTTCGAACCTCGTCTTCCGCTCAGTAATGAAGTTGAGCAGTTGGCGGTAAGCAGTTGGCGGTTTTTGCCGGTTACTGTAAACTGCAAACAAATGTCTGCAAACTGAATACAAGCCGACGTAGCTCAGGGGTAGAGCACTTCCTTGGTAAGGAAGAGGTCATGGGTTCAAATCCCATTGTTGGCTCAACGTAATAACGTATATATAATATAATAACAATTTTAAATATAAATTAACCTACAAACATAATAAATCATGGCAAAAGAAAAGTTTGACCGCAGTAAACCGCACTTAAACATCGGTACAATCGGTCACGTTGACCACGGGAAAACAACCCTTACCGCAGCTATTACAAAAGTATTGGCTGATAAAGGATTTTCAGAAGCTCGTTCATTCGATTCAATCGATTCAGCTCCTGAAGAAAAAGAGCGTGGTATCACTATTAATACAGCGCACGTTGAGTATTCAACTGCTAACCGTCACTATGCTCACGTTGACTGTCCGGGTCACGCTGATTATGTGAAAAACATGGTTACTGGTGCTGCTCAAATGGACGGAGCTATCATCGTAGTTGCTGCTACTGATGGTCCTATGCCTCAAACTCGTGAGCACATTTTGTTAGCCCGCCAGGTAGGTGTGCCTTCATTAGTTGTGTTTATGAATAAAGTTGACATGGTTGATGATCCTGAGTTATTAGAGCTTGTTGAAATGGAAATTCGCGAATTATTATCATTCTACGAATATCCTGGTGATGATATAGCTGTAATTCAAGGTTCTGCTTTGGGTGGTCTTAACGGCGATCCAAAATGGGTTGAAAAAATTATGGAATTGATGGATGCGGTTGATACGCAAATCCCTATTCCTCCGCGTTTAACTGAGCTTCCATTCTTAATGCCTGTTGAAGACGTATTCTCGATCACTGGTCGTGGTACTGTTGCAACTGGTCGTATTGAGCGTGGTGTTATCAACTCAGGTGAGCAAGTTGATATCCTTGGTATGGGTGCTGAGAACTTAAAATCAACCGTAACAGGTGTTGAGATGTTCCGTAAGATCCTTGACCGTGGTGAAGCTGGTGATAACGTAGGTTTATTGTTACGTGGTATTGAAAAAACTGATATCCGTCGTGGTATGGTTATTTGCAAACCAGGTTCAGTAACCCCGCACACTGATTTCAAAGCTGAAGTTTACGTATTATCAAAAGCAGAAGGTGGCCGTCACACGCCATTCTTCAACAAATACCGTCCGCAGTTCTATTTCCGTACAACAGACGTAACCGGTGAAATTGCACTGGCTGATGGTGTGGAAATGGTTATGCCAGGTGATAACGTTACCATCACTGTAAAGCTGATCAACGCTATCGCAATGGAAAAGGGCTTACGTTTCGCTATCCGTGAGGGTGGTCGTACCGTAGGTGCTGGTCAGGTAACTGAGATCTTAAAATAATCTACCCTGATAACCTCTTAAATGAGGTACAAGGAATAGGTTAATTTCTTGCAAAGTACTTAGTCAAATTGGCTAAGTACTTTGTTTACTATAAAGGAAATTAGAAATTTAAGTATAAACGGGAATAGTTCAATGGTAGAATAGAGGTCTCCAAAACCTTTGATCAGGGTTCGAATCCTTGTTCCCGTGCATAATAAGTAAACAAAAATGGCTGCAGTAACAGAGTATATTAAAGAGTCTTACATCGAACTGACCCAAAAGGTGACCTGGCCAACCTGGCGCGAGTTACAAAACAGTGCGGTTGTAGTATTGGTAGCGGCAATAATTATTGCCCTGGTAATATTTGGTATGGACCAGGTAATACATTTTGTACTGGATAAATTATATAGTTCATTAGGCTAAATTTGTATACAGAGATGAGTGATCAATTGAAATGGTATGTAGTAAGGGCCATCAGCGGTAAAGAAAAGAAGGTTAAACAATACATTGATGCCGAAATTAATCGTTTAGGCATTACCCATTTGGTTCCGCAGGTATTAATACCTACCGAAAAATACTACCAGATGCGTGACGGAAAGAAGATTGCAAAAGAGCGTAACTTTTTTCCCGGTTATGTGTTGATGGAGGCAGCCCTGGATGGTGAATTGGAGCATATTATAAAGAATGTTAATAGTGTGATCGGTTTCCTGGGTGATAAGCAAGGTAATGCGATCCCGCTTCGCCAGGCCGAAGTTAACCGTATTTTAGGTAAGGTTGACGAAATGAGCTCACAAGGCGAAACAATGAACGTTCCTTACTATGTAGGTGAAAACGTAAAAGTAATGGACGGGCCTTTCAACGGTTTCAGTGGGGTGATTGAAGAGGTGAACGAAGAAAAGAAAAAATTAAAAGTAATGGTAAAGATATTCGGGCGCCGTACGCCGCTTGAATTGAATTACATGCAAGTAGAGAAAGAATAATCGTATCAAGTATCTAGTAGCAAGTATCAGGAAGAATATTTGGTGCGATTTTGATATTGAAGATAATGGTTAATAGCCGGAAAGTAAAAAGTCTAGATACTTGATACTAACTACTTAATACCAGACTAACAAATGTTACATAGCTTCCACTTTATAACATTGAATAATTAAATAAAAAAGCAAAATGGCAAAAGAAGTCGGTGCAATGGTTAAGCTGCAAGTAAAGGGCGGTGCTGCAAACCCATCACCTCCAATCGGACCTGCATTAGGTGCAAAAGGGGTGAACATAATGGAGTTTTGCAAACAGTTCAACGCACGTACCCAGGACAAACCTGGTAAAGTGTTACCTGTAGTTATCACTGTTTACGTTGACAAGTCATTCGATTTTATCATTAAAACTCCTCCTGTAGCTATCCATTTAATGGAAGTATCAGGTTTAAAAGGTGGTTCGGCAGAGCCTAACCGTAAAAAAGTTGCC
>JAQBOY010000399.1 GCA_028287805.1 Mucilaginibacter sp. | reverse complement strand
TAAAGAAACCCTTACCTTCCAGCTTATCAAAACTTAAATTAAGGATACGGTCACCCTGTGTTTTGATGATCTTTAATTCCGCAGTAATATTAATTGCCGCAAGGCTGTCTTTTATAAAGTTAGCCTGCCATAATGCCAATTCACTTCCGCGTGTTCCTATTATTAATGTTCTGTCCAAGGTTATTCGTTTGTAGCAGCAAATTTAACTTTTTAGATGCAGGTTTACAGCATTAATTAAGGATATGAAAATAGGCTGACTAACCTGGTAAGGCAAAAAGGTAAAACCCTTATTTATTTAATATACGGCTTGTCCCGTTAGGGGCCAGGAAAATCGCGTTTAAAATGTTAGGCGTATAGATTTGAGGCTAAAGCCATTTAATTATTTTCAACTTAGCCGTTAGCTGAAGCCAAACGGCAATGAATAAAAAAATCTGATGCTTAAATTCATTGCCGTCCCATTTATGGGCGGAAGGATGAGGAAACAACGAGGCTTTAGCCAAAATTGCCGAAAATTTTTAAAAGCGATTTCCCTGCCGTGAGAAGCCTGAAGATTATTTATACAGCGCACAAAAGATTACTATGGAGATATATTTCCTCATTGCTTAACAGCCAAATCCGGGATAGGATAATTGTATTTTTCCATAACAGTTTTATGATTGTCAACAATTAATTTTATTTGCTCCGGCGTCAGTTCATTCACCCAGCCGCCAGATTTCCCGCTGCGGAAAAACGATTCGCTGCTGCGGTTCTTTTCCATAAAACCTTTTTCTTTTTCCTGTTCCTTTAGTTTCTCAAAACGGCTTTCAAACAGGGCTTTTTCAATTTCTTCTGGCGTTTTATCTATCCCCATAAAAGCGACTGCCTTGCTAAAGGTGTTGAGCTGGTCATGCAACATATCTTCATAACGCAAAACCATTACCGGGAAGGGCATATCGGTGGTCCAGCTTTCGGCATGGCCGCTCCAACTCAGCATTATCTGGGCAAACTGGTTGTTTACATTCAACTCGCCTATTGGCCGTTTTTGTTTGGCTAACGTACCTTTGGGCTTATTCATCAATTGGATAGAATCATCAATAGTTCCCGCGTTATGGTTAGCAAATGAGCCTACCACATCCAATGGGTTGCGTATAAAATACAGGGCGCATAAGGTTGGTTCGGCAGGTACAATGGGTATCCCTGCCTCATTTAAGATATAGGCGTCGTGGATCTTTACAAACAGGCGATCCTTTTCATATTGCGATACCACATGGGTAAACACTTCGGGCATCAGCAGCTTAACCTCACTATCTAACAGGTAGGTTGAATCCATATCTGTGGCATCATCAAAAATACCCCTTGATGAAAATATACCGTCGGTTTTCATCTGGTTAATATTCAGATCGCCATTACCTAACAGGGCCGTCAGGAAAGCCCTGAACCAGGTATTACCGCTTTTGGGGTACGAAGCCAGCCAGATAATTTTTTTTTGGTCAACTGTTGTTGCTATACTATCCATTTGATGGCAGGTTTGATTCTATAAGCGCTATCACTTCATTAACCGTATTTACGTGCTGCGGACGGCTTATCCGGTAAACAGGTACAGCGGCGGTGAGCTTGCTGACTATATTAAAATGGAAATCGCGCTTTTTCATGGCGTTCATCTGCACGTGCCGGTACGTATTGCGTTGCAGCGCACTAAATGATTCAATAGAAGCCATCTTTTTAATACCTGCTTGCTGTTCAAGGCTATTTGTATCCAGCATAAAAACCTGTTTAATGGGCCTCGGGATTATCTCATATTCATCATGGTAAAAACGGGCATATTTAGCAAGGTTCGGCCTTAACCTGTCATCCTCCCCTGCCATTGTTATCCCGGTTTTAGCAAAACTATCAACCCATAATTTCATCATGGGGTATGAAGGCACGGAAACAATTAAATTTTCATTATCCTCAGCCGGCTTAAGCACACATACATCGTCTGAAAACACCTTGTACCCTTTGGCCTGTAAAGCGGTTACTATGGTGGATTTGCCCGCGCCCGAGTGGCCGCAGAACAATACAACACCATCCTGATGATAAACAGCGGAAGCATGTAAGGGGATTGTATTACGCTGGTGCAATATAGCAGCCATAGCGTTGCTTAGTAAAAACAGCCTGATGCTTTTTTCATCAGCCCCCGGTTGGGGCTCAATACGTATTTCGGTACCATTTGCTACATAGTAATGAGCTACATTAATTACCTTTTGCAGGTATTCGGTGGGGCTTATGGATACACGTACTTTATGTATGGTGTCATCGCCTGTTAATGTTTCAGGGACATTACCCATGCTGATCGTCAGATCAGGCTTTTCAAACTCAGCAGGTAAAAATTCAGGAAATTCTATTTCGGATATTATTTGCAGGCCAAAGCCCCAGTATTTAAACATAATTGTGATTAGTACGGCTAAAAGTAAAAATTAGTTAATTTAAAAAAAATAAATTTTATGCACCTGATTTGAACTGAAGGTCAATTGTTGTCTATATTGGCGCACTATTAATGATTGATATCAGCCTAAAAAGGCTATTACAAACAACACGCGACGACCTAATTGTAACAATTCTATCACAATAATCGACCTAAACTATTGAAGAAAAATATTACATCCTTTAGTACAGACCTGCTGCGAGCCACCTTTTTACTTTGGAAGGTTGATAAAAAAATAACGGTGACCAATATGGCGCTGCAAGGTGTACAGGCATTGCTGCCCTTAGGCACCATGTATTATATGAAAGCCATGCTGGATGCTATAGGCCAGCCTAACAGGTCATTTGATACTATTATTCCTCTTATTGTGGCATTTGGCGCTGTACAGTTTTTATCGGCATTAACCGGTCAGTTCGCCGGTTACATCAATACAATTTACCAGGAGAAACTAACTGATTTTTTATCATCAGAGGTATTGGTAAAAGCTGTTGAAGTAGATTATGAGTATTATGAAAACCCTGTTTACCATGACACATTGCATTTGGCACAGCAGCAGTCGGTATCAAGGGTTGGGCAGCTTTTTTCGAACTTTAACACCATTATTCTTAATACAATTACACTGGTTGGTTTAATATGGTATTTTATAGGCATGCATTCTTTGTTTGCCTTATTGTTTATGCTGCTTTCAATTCCGCTGGCAGTAGTAAAATGGTATTCAGGTGTTTCGCTCCTGAAACTGGAACGGCAATTTGCCCCGCTTGAGCGGGAAGCTAATTACCTGCATCAAACCTTAACCGGTGTTAATACCGCTAAAGAAGTACGGGTATTTGGCTTTGGCCGGGCATTTATTGAAAAATTCAGGAAAATCCGCAAATCAATCCATAAAGAGAAAAGAAAACTGAATGTGAAATTTACCGGCTACAGCCTCATATCTGAAGCGGTAGAGATCATTATTATGGCGATAGTTTTTGGCATTCTGGCTAAACAAACCTGGGAAAAGGCTATTACTTTAGGTTCATTTGTAATTTATATACAAGGCTTTCAGCGTTTGCAGGGCGCTTCAAAAAGCTTTTTACAGGCATGGGTACAGCTTTTTCAACAACGATTATTTTTGCGGGATATCTTTGCTTTTTTTGATATAAAAACCAGGAATGATGCCCTGAATACTACCTCGTTTCCGGCGGCTAATAAGGGGCTTTCTGTATCCAATGTATCATTTCACTATCCGCAAACAGACCGCGTAGCGCTAAATAAGGTATCCTTAAAATGCGAGCCGGGTAAAATTGTGGCTATTGTTGGCGAAAATGGTTCGGGAAAATCAACCCTGGTAAAATTATTGGCAAGGCTTTATACCGTTCAATCAGGCAGTATATGTTTTGATGACCAAAAGATAGAAGACATTGCCCTGCCCGAGTTCAGAAAAAATTCTATTTTTCTGTTCCAGGATTTTGAAAAATATTTTTTTACCATAGCCGAAAACATTGCCATAGGCGAAGAGGCGTTTGATTTGGCAGCAGTAAAAAAAGCGGCTGTTTTATCAGGAGCAGATACTTATATTTCGCAATTGAGCAGCGGTTATCAAACCCGTATGGGAAGGCTGTTTAAAGGCAGCGAGCAGTTAAGCGGCGGGCAGTGGCAAAAACTGGCATTAGCCCGCATATTTTATAAAAGTTCGCAATTGGTAGTGTTGGATGAACCTACCAGCGCGTTGGATGCCAATGCTGAGTTTGAACTTTACCGGAATGTAAAAGAGCAATTAAAAGATAAAATGGTTATCCTGATAACGCATCGCTTATATAACCTGAAAATTGCCGATCATATTTACCTGATGCATGAAGGAAGTGTTATTGAAGAGGGAAGCCTGGAAACGCTGATAGCACAAAATGGCGTATTCAAAAAAATGTATGACGCGCAAAAATTATAACGATGCTTTAACTTTACTTTTTGATCTTACACTCAGATAAAGCAACCTTAATGGCCGTATAATAATTAGAAAAGGCAATGTATATGCGGGTAATTTTAACTGGTTAATATCTGCATAGGTTGGCAGGAACATATACAGTACACTGTTCGAAATAAATTTGAACCGCCGCCGGTTATTATCCTGCAACTGTAATGAGCATTTAATAAATTCAGGCTCATTTATATATAGCCGGGGCAGGTGAACCGGAAATGCAAGCGGAACATTTAAAAACCTACCGGATGTAATTTTGCTTACCGGCCTGCCAGTCATTGATATGCCAAGCAGATCAGTTGTAAGCGCCAATCCTGTTTCCAGTTTTTTTGTAAATCCGTACCTGGATGCTGTTTCAAAAACAACCTTTTTATCTATTGAAGCATCTTCTTTATTAATCAGGCTGGCAATATCTACAAGGTATTTAAACTTTATGGCCATATCTTTCACAAAATGGTTAGAAACTACTGCCAGCAGATCATAAGTTGGGGTTAGTTTACTGGCCGCCAATCCACCTAAAGAATAAGGTTGCAAATGCGGCAGAAAGTATTCATGGCCCGGGTAATCACCAGAGAATGCCTCCATCAGCTTCCAGTGCATCTCAATGCTGAAAGCATTCTCCCCATCAGGCGTACGGTAAACTATATCTTTAAAAAACCTTTTATAATAGTTATGATACCTTTTAGGTACGGTAGTTTTTGGTGTGTAATCTTTTTCTATAAAATAATTTTCAATTTCATTCACAGCTTCCGCAGCTACCAAAAAATCAACATCAGCACTTTCTCTGAGCGCAATATCCGGGTAATAGCTATGAGCAAAAACGGCTCCTTTGTATGGAATAATTACAATGTCCTTTGCCTTAAAATCGCTTATCAGCTTAGCGGTAGTAATACCCATCCGCAAATTCTGATGCCTGGTTATCGCATAACTTTTTTTTAACCGGTTTTCAAAAGCAGGGTCAACGCTTATTACATGCTGTTTAATTACATAGTATATAAACGAACGCAGTCCGTGTGCCTGGGTTATTCTATATAATCTGATCCAGTTAATTTGATTAGCCGCTATAAAATCTGCTGCATCTGTTTCGCGCCCGGTAGCAAAATATATCCTGGTCAGCAAAACCAGTAACACTTGTTCCTTGCTATAATTTTCTTTTAATTGCTGAATGGTCAGCATGAAAATGAGGGCATAACAGGAGACTTAAGATTATTTGTCCTTAATGAAAATTTCAGTATCATTGATCGCTTAAATGTATAAACAAAACAGAGAAGCCCCAAATAATATATGACCAGGGCCGAAAATATCCTTGTAACCGTACTTATCCCTACCCGTAACCGGCCTCAGCTTCTCCAAAGAACTTTAGCTTCCGTGGCGCAGCAAAACATCACAAGGATGGAAGTATGTGTTGTTGATAATAACCCGGATGAGGTATTTAGCGCTGCTGTAAAGCAAAGTATATATGAATTTGAACGGTTGTATCCTCATATCAGCTGGCAATACTTTCATAGTCCAAAGCCCTTTGCAGCAGGCGCACGTAACGATGGCATGAAAATAGCAAAAGGGAAATATATTTGTTTGCTGGATGATGACGATGAATTGCTTGACAACAGTATTGAAACACGGGTAAAGCACATGATGGCCGATCCTGATCTGGCCCTGCTTTATTGTGCCAGCATATCAAATATTTACCCCTACCCTTTTGAGATGTACCGGTATTATCATTTTAAAAAGCGCAGGCATCAGGAGGGATTAATGATGATGTCATGCTCTTGTATTATTATTAACAAGCATATTTTTGAGTATAATGATTTACTATTTGACGAAACACTACGGAGAATGGAAGATTACGACCTGTGCAGAAGGCTGATTAAAATGAATCTTAAAGTTAAATCCATACCGCAGGCGCTGGTCAGGATTAACCTTCATCCAGATACCCGGATGTCTTCAAATAGTTTAGAATATATTGATTTTAAGGAGATTTTAATCAGGAAGTGGAAGCATGGAATTGAAGAATATCTGAACAGTTATATTGAAGGCGTATTTATCTGGCGCAATTGCTTCGGTATAGAAAAAAAAAGTTATACAGAAACTTGTGGGTTATTATCGGGATATATGAAAAGAAAGCCATCCCTGGCATTTAAAGCTAAGTATCTCCTGATATCTGTAAGTCCGGTGCTTTTTTTGGGGGTATATCATTTTTTTATAACCATTTCCCAATTCTATAAAAACAAAGTATTTAATTAAACCTATACTGTTTAGTTTTCATTCATAAGGAATTCTAATTGTTACGCTTGTTCCTCTTGTACTATTAATAATAATGCTCCCCCTCAACAGCTTAATTTTGTTATTGATAGTTTGCATGCCAATGCCCTGTCTTTTTGATTGACCCATATTAAGACCTATACCGTTATCAAAAACGGTTATTATAATAGTTTTCCGGTCTAATTCAACCTCTACACCGGCTTCTGTTGCCTCAGCATGTTTAACAATATTCATCACCAATTCCTGAATGATACGATAAACAGATACTTCTACATATTTATTTAATATGCGGTTTATACCTTTAAAGCGGCATTTAATATCTATAGTGGACGCAAATTGCTGACAAACGTCCTCTATAGCCTTTTGCAGGCCAAAATCTTCCAGTATTGCAGGAGTTAATTCATGGGAAATACGCCTGCTTTCTTTCATCGCCTTCTCTAATAACTGCATAGTAGCCTTTTTAGACTGATGGAATGCGGCCTGCTCGACATTGTTTTTAGTTAAGACAATTTGGTCCAGGCTAATTTTAACTGCATACAAAAGCTGTCCTATACCATTATGCAGGTTTTCGGCAATCCTTTTTCTTTCTTCTTCCTGTGTTTTTACTGTAGCTATAAATATATCCTGCTGCTGCCGTTCTTCCATTGATCTCATCTGCTCATCAGCATTTTTTGAAGCAGTAATATTCAGATAGGTGGCTATTAAACCATCATCCATTTTTACAAACATGCAGGAGAACCACTTATCAGAACCATAATGACGATAACTATATTCTGTCTGCTCTGATTTTCCTGTTTCCATAACCTGCAGCATCAGGTCAAATACTCCTGATTTTTTTATAGCAGGATATTCCTCTGCATACCATTTACCAACAAGGTCTGTACGCCGGGTTTCTTTTTCCAGTTCCTTATTAGCAAGCGTAATGCTAAAATCTTTGATTTTTCCGTTCTCATCACGTACAGCCTTCAGTATAGCTACGCCAATCAGGCTGGTATCAAAAACAGACAGCATCAGGTCATTACTTTGCTTAAGTTCCTGATGCGCCAACGCCAGGTCTTCTTCAGTTTGTTCTTGCCTGTCGGGGTATTGCTCAAAATAACCTACTTGTTCTATCTTTTCTACTGTTTTCAGGCAACGTTGTTCTTCCGGTAACCTCGGTTTAATTTCCTTTATTTCTGTAAAAGTTACAAGTGTACCGTCTTCCATAGGTTCGGCGGTTAAGGACATCGGTGTAAATGTTACCGGCGATAAATACTCATAGGTGAATAAACTTTTAGATTGAATAGTATTATTAATACCTGAATAATAGGGTGTAGATATATATTGGGGGAAAATGCTCCAAATATTTCTGCCAAGCACATCCACCCTTTTAATGTTTAATATTTCTTCTGCCTTTTTGTTAATATAAATAAAGATGCCGTTACTATTCAGCATATAACAGCCAAGTGGAATTTTATCTAATATTTTATCCGGCAGTTGTAATTGCTGGTAATTTACTTCGGCGTTAGGATGATTTATATTTGAATACATGAAAAGGTTAGAGAAGAAACATTATCAATTTAGATAAAGGTAACGGTAGATAGGGAGCTGAATATAATTTAATTGTAGAAATAGATAATAATACATATGGGCTTAATTGCTATAAAAAGGATATGCAAGGTTTATGGTGCTGATTGGATATAGGTAGTAATTACTTTAATTAGAATAGGTGCTTTAACAAACTAAGTTAATAACTTATTTGACCTAATAACAAATGTCTGGCTTGGCTTTTTGCTGATGACGACTTTGAAATTTGTACTTTATCGAAAAAAATAAGCACTGTATTTAATAATAATTTTCCGGAATCCACTGGATATAAGCTACCTGCATCTAATTTATTAGCTATTCATTAACTGCTATTAAATTCTTTAATAAAAAGCCAACTTCTCGTAAAAACTTAAGCTGCGATTTTAATTGTTTAATAGGTAATTCGGGGTTAATGCTATCAATTAGTGCATCAGCTATTGTTTGAGTCATTATTTCAAATTCATTGCCATTAACATCCATGAAAGGCTTACATTGTGCTATAAAGTCTTTTATTTCATTTAAATTAACAATATAACTAATCCCATTAATCTTAATAACCGGAGTTTCTAAATCATCAGTATTTTTAATCATATAAATGGTTAATTATGAGGTAATACTATTGAATTTAAATTTAGGGGTTTAGGAACTTTTGCGTACCATATAATACTTATATAACGTTTGGTTTATTACATTAATTGTTCGTATATCCCGAAAACACTTTAATAGCGAAATGGCTCAAGTAATATGCAATATATTTTGCACCGTATGATCACACTATTTTATCACTCATCCAACAAACAGTTACATTAGCTAATAAAAGCTGGTATATGGTGTTCTACATATCTTTTTAAAAAACACTTTTTACAGGGGCAACAGTCAACTTTTACGCTATATAACTGCTGCTTGTTACCAGGCGTAACCAAAAAGATTATGAAATTATGAATATAGAAATTAGGCTGTTTTAATCAACTCCCCTTTAAATACAGCAGCGAATTGTTGCGAATCTATTGGTTTTATAATATAATCAGTGATATCCGGATGATTCTGAGCCCGTACAATATCCTGGTAACTAATACAAGAAGTAACCAAAAATATATGGATTTTTTTACTAATCAGGGCCTTGATTTGCTCAAAAGCTACTATAAACTCCCAGCCATTCATAACCGGCATATCAATATCTAAAAAAATTACATCAGGGAGATTTTCAATATTAGAGGAATCTTTTAAAAAATTTATGGCTTCGCTTCCATTAGGAAAATCAACTATTTTAGAACATAAGCCTTTAATTGTTACATATTTACGAAAACCATACTTGTAGATTTCATCATCATCTATAATCCAGGCCGTTTGTATCGGGTTATTCATAATAAATCTATATTATACGATTAGCAACATAGAATAGTTATAATTTAATTTAAAGTTACAAAAGTTTAATGATGAACTTAGTGCCTATGTTTAATTCGCTTTCTACAGTTATAGTTCCACCAAGTGCTTCAACCTGGTTACGGGTAATATAAAGTCCAATACCTTGCGAGTCGTGATTATCGTGAAACGTCTGATACATGCCAAAAATCTTGTCACCATATAGTTCCATATCAATACCCAACCCATTATCTTCAACAATAATATATACATGGTCATTTTCAGTTATACTTTTGCAACTGATTACTACCTGGCGATTTGGATCCCGGTATTTTAAAGCATTGGTAAGCAGATTGTGAAATATGCTTTCAAGGTAAGCAGGTAAGTAATCAACATAGCGGCACCTGCTAAAATCATAATTAATAACTGCCTGAGCAGATTGTATATTACTTTGCAGCGCATTTACAATATTTTTAAAAAGCAAGTCAAGTTCAATCAGGGTCTTTTCTTGATTTTTTTCTGAATCTATCTTAACAATTTCATTTAAGTGTTCAATGGTATCAGTTAAACTGGTGCTGATACTTTTTACATGCGATAAAATCTCTTGCTGATCTTTTAGATCTTCAGATTCCTCATGAAGATTAAGCATTAACTGTAAATTACCTACATATGAACGTAGATTATGCGCTACTATATACGCAAAATTCTGTAACCGTTCATTTTTGTGATTTACTATATTAAGCGACGATTTTAATTTATTTTCATTCTGTTTGGCAAGATCAATATCTTGTACAATACCTTTAATTAGCACACATTTTCCATAATTATCAATGTTTGCTACCGCTTTTATCTTCACCCATATAATATGTCCTTTTCCTGTTTTTAGCTTCAGGTCAAGATCATAAGGCCGGCCAATTCTAATACAGTCCTCAATAGCAGTTGTTAACAGCGGTTTGTGTTCCGGTTCAAAAAAGCAAATTAACTCGTCAATAGTATTTGGTTGCTGCTGCAGTTCAAAAATATCTAATGCTCCATTATTGAAGAACAATTTACGAGATGCTACATCAATTTCCCACCCTCCAAGTTTTACCAGTTTATTAGTCTCAACAACAAATGTGTTGTTCGTAGCTAACTGTAACTCTGAAAACTTAAAATGATTTATGTTTATTATAGTACCTGTAATTTTTGCATCCGCTTGCCTTTGTGTAGAACTTTGAAACCATTCATAGCCATCTCTTGTCAATAACCTTATATGGACAATTTCTAAATGTTTAGCCGTACGATTATTTATAATCTGTAAAAAGAATGCTCTATCTTCATGATAAAGCAAATTATCAATAAAATTAAGATAGGAACATTCTATTTCGCCAGGTTCATATCCTAAAATTCGATAAAAACCAATCGACCATTTTACATTTTTGGTGTTAGCATCGAATTCCCATATACCTGCATTGGTACTATTAATTATTTGCGCAAGATTAGGTGTATCATTATCAAAAAGGCAACTGTCAAATAAGTCCATGTTTTACCGCTATTTTTTTATAGCATTTCATACTTTGATCATTATATGTTATAACATTGCGCAACATCCTAAAATTAAGATTGTTTGATGCAATGGTTTTGATAAAAACTATTTATGCAAGAATATTGGGAACGGTTTTTTAGCTATCTCAAATCAATTTGTTAGATTTCATTTATTTTTTTACTTGAAATTCAGGCACTGTTTACAGAGTTAACATCAAGATTGTAAGTTATAAATGATTTCTAATTCCAAATATATTATGATTATCTTACTTTCAGATTAATTCAATTAATAAGAAATAATAAATACAATTATACAATTTATATTATAGGAAAAAGATTAGCTATAATTATATCAACCATTCAAATGTTTTTCTATAAAAACTCTATTTATCTTCAAAAAATCAAGCTTTATAAAGCTAAAGTGGCTTGGAATAATAAACAAAAGATCACACAATGTAACAAAAAAGCTACCAATTAAACAAAAAAATCTTAATAACTTTTTCTGTTCTTAGAATTTTATACCCATAAAGTTTTTCCGGATTGAACCTTTTATAGTGGTCAAAACCTTTGCTTTCCCACCATACTTTTTTAATTCTTTAGGATCTAATTAGGTTTGGGTTTCTTCTTCTTCCAAGGATTTTAAATATTTCTTTATTCATAAATTCCAAAGATGGCCTTTTTTGATATCTTATTTCAAGTTCTGTAATTACTTCGCAAATTTCGTTAAGAAGCTCAATATCCAGTACTGGATTATTATCCAATTGTTCACAATCATTTATATTAACCGATTTACTTATAAAGTAATTATGTGTGTTTAAACTTATTCCATAAATGAATTTAATATCATGTTCTTGAGTTATATGCTTAACAGAGAAAAAACACGTTTTGGTATTAATGCTGATAGGAATCATAACGATATGGGCATTTAAAATACAGGTGTAAGGTAAACAAAGAGTGCTTTTAAAAGGAAGCGCCTCTCTATAGCATTAATTTAACATGATAAGCGATAAAGTGTTTCACATTAAATTATTTACTTTCAGGAGGTTATGAATAGACGTTTATACTTTTCACCAAATAATGATTTATTCACTATTTGGATAAACGGCATCTGTTATTATAAATCCGCCAGCGAGTTATTCATTTTAACCAGCATTTGTATCCCTGCTTTAATATCCTTATCAGTAATATCTTCTGCTAAGGCTAAATAACAATGACGGGCCATAGGCGAAAGCTGCTCTATTAATTGATGAGCTTTGTCTGATAAAAATATCAGTTTATTACGGCGGTCTCCTTCATCCTCTTTCCGCAAAGCCAATCCCGCTTTTACCATATTGTCAATCAGGTAGGTCATGCTGGATTTATCTTTAAAAAGCATATAGGCTAATTCCTGCTGGTTTAATCCACCCTGCTGACGCAAAATTTTCATAATTTCCAGTACCTCAAAACTAATGCTGATGCCGGCTTCTTTTAATTTCACCTGGAATAATTTGCGCAGTTTGTACCTCAATTCAAAGATAGACTGGCAAAATTCACCAACAAGCTCAAGCTTTTGATCGGGTTTCATATACAAAATTAATCTTTTAATCAGTTAAAAATTAATGTGCGGCATCGGCCAGGCTTACCTTGGACCTTGATTTTTTAATAAATAATAATACCAGCGGTACAAAAATTATGAAAACGACACCCACCATCATAAAAACGTCCATGTAAGACAGTAGCGTAGCTTGCACGGTAACCCCGTTATCCATTATTTGATAGGCAGTATTCCGCGATGTTAAACTGTCAATACCATGTGTCCGCATACCTGCGGCCAGTTGAGTAACACGGCTCTGTACATTAACATTATTTACATCTAAATGACTTACCACATCAACCCGGTGAATACTGGTTTCTCTTAACAAATAGGTTGATATAAGCGCCACACCAAAGGAACCGCCCAACTGCCGCATCATACCGGTAAAGGCTGCTCCCTGGCCTATCTCCTGTCCTTTTAAGGTAGATAAAGACATGGTGCTTACCGGCACCGACAATAAACCCATCCCCAGTCCCCTTACCATCAGCGGCCAAAAGAAATCACCGGCGCTGGTATTGGGCGTTATGATCTTATAGCATAGCATGCAAAAAATGTAAAATATAAACATCCCTAAAGCAATTAGGTATTTCTGCTGGATACCCTTTTGTATTAAAATGGCTACCACAGGCATCATTACGGCCACAAACAACGTGCTGGGCAGCTGAAGCAGGCCGGCTTGTTGTGCTGTCCACCCTAACAATGATTGTGTAAATAAAGGGATCACAAAGGTGGAACCAAAAGTGCCAAAGCCCATTACAAATGATAACATAACCCCCATTCGTAAATTACCATTTTTTAACACCCGTAAATTAACTACAGGGAATTTGGTTTCCAGCTGGCGCCATATAAATAAATATAAGCCTAAAAATGCGGTGATGCATAAAGTAATAATCAGCTTACTGTTGAACCAGTCATCTTCCTGGCCTTTTTCTAAAACATATTGCAGGGAAGATATACCAATTGTAAGCAAAAAAATACCAAGCCAGTCTATCTCTTTGGCGGTTCTTTTTTGTTCATATTTCGGGCTTCGTACATATTGCAGCGTCAATAGCGTTGCTATAACACCCACCGGAATATTAATAAAAAAGATAAATGGCCAGGAAAAGTTGTCTACAATATAGCCCCCTAACGGCGGTCCGAGAGTAGGCCCAACAATAATACCTAACACATAAATAGCCTGCGCCATAGCCCGTTTTTCGGGAGGCCAGCTTTCTGTAATAATGGTTTGCGAGGTAACTAACAGGGCTCCGCCGCCCATTCCCTGTAAAAACCGGAAAATAACCAGTTCTGTTACAGAATGCGCATTCCCGCACAAAAAGGAACATATGGTAAATATAACTACAGATGCCGCAAAATAGTTTCTTCTGCCAAATTGCTGGGAAAGCCAGCTTGTTAACGGTATAACAATAACATTTGCTAACGAATAAGCGGTAATTACCCAACTGATCTCATTTAAGGTGGCACCTAAATTACCACGCATATTGTTTAAAGCTACGTTTACTATGGTCGTATCAATAATTTCTAATAAAGCGCAGAATACTGCTGTAACGGTAATAATGACCAAACGCGGGCCATGTTCTATTAATGATTCTCCTTGTTGCTGCATACGCAGTAAAGTTAAAATTTAAACAGTTTGAATTCAAACTAATATTATTTAATTAATAAAGACCTATTGCCTGTATTGTAACAATCTGCTGACCATATTACTTCTTTTTAATATTGAGTATATTTAACGCGACCAAAAAAACTTAGTTATGAAAGATAACCGCAGAAACTTTATAAAAAAAGGCACTTCGATGGTGGCAGCCTTATCAATAGGCCCGGTTGTTGCATCCGCCTCCCCACTTAATAATAATACAACATCAGCCGCGGGAAAAAAAGTGGCATGGCCCCCGGTAGAAGGGCCTGATACCCCCAAAATGACCATGAGTGTGAACCCTAATGCCACTGAATCAAATATGAAGTGGATTAAACAATTTGGCTGCGACTATGTGCACATGACCGGCCCGCGCCTGCCATGGACAAAAGAAATAATCCAGGGCATTGTTGACCGTTTCAAGGCACAGGGACTGACGATTATTAACATGATGGTAACCTTCTCAGGCGATATTATACATGCCGGGCCGGGCCGTGATGAAGAAATAAAAAGGGTACAGGATGCTTTGCGTGTAGCAGGTGCAGTGGGCATACCGGTAGTTGAATATAATTTTTATTCTCACCGGGCTGTAGAAGGTTATTATGATGTAGTTGGCCGAGGTGGCGTTCAATACCTTGGTTATGATTATTACCGGAAAGGACAGCCAAATCCGGCAGATAATCACTGGAATTATAAAAAAGCCCGTACGGCGGAAGAAGAGAATCTTGCGATGGTTGACCTGAAGCCTACCGAAAAAGAGCCTGCTGTGACCAAGGAACAGGCATGGGCAAGTATTACTTATTTCCTGAAAGCCGTGATCCCGGTAGCTGAACAGTCGAATGTACGCATGGCATTGCATCCTAATGATCCGCCGCCGCCGATGAGCCGCGGCTCGGAGAAGATCATGTCTACCTTTAAAGATTGGAAACACCTTTTGGATATTGTTGACAGCCCTGCGAACGGCATGACCTTTGACTGTGGCGTATCAACCGAAATAGGCGAAGACGCCGTAGAAGTTGCTAAATATATGCTATCCCGTAACCGGATCAATCATGTACATTATCGCAATGTTATTGTAGATACGCCAAGAACTAAATATTTGGAAGTAATGATTGATAACGGACAGGTAAATATGCTTGCGGTAATGAATGAGCTGGTACGTTCAAAATACAAATACGGCATATGGGCCGAGCACCCCCGCGATAATGAGTTTGATACAACACATCAAAGCGGCGGGTTCGTATCCTATTTGTATAATCAGTCTTACGCCCGTGCTATGATGCAGGCCTGTCTTACGCTTGAAGCAGGATGGAAACCTTAAACTTTTATAAAAGATAACCGTTAGCAAAAAAGGAGGCGCGACTGGCGCTTCAGCTCTTCTGGTTTAATACTGATATGGATAAGGGCATCAGCAGTATATAAAAAAGAAAAAATTAACAATTACCTAAAGCATATGATTACTAATAAAACAACTATCCTGTTATCCTTTATTTTTTGTGTTTGCCTTCGTGAAACATCGTCAGCACAAACTATTCCGAAGGAAGAACTTACTTTTTTAACATCTCAATGGAAGGGTGAGCGTTTTGCAGATGGCCGCCCGAAAGTATCAGATGACTTGATAGCAAGAGCTAAAAACATAGGCCTCGACGATGCATGGACGGCACTGAAGAACCTGGGTTATGTAAACCAGTTTGAAGGCGGCTGGAAAACCGTGAACAATGAAGTGATAACCGGCCGTGCTGTTACCGCCATGTTTATGCCAACCCGGCCCGACGTTGAAAAAAACATTAAGGAAAGAGGTGTAAAACAGGGGCACGCGGGCAACACTAACGCATGGCCTATTGATGTATTAATTAAGGGCGATGTGTATGTAGCCGATGGTTTCGGAAAAGTGGCTGCCGGAACATTAATGGGAAGCACACTGGGAAATTCTATCTTCAGCAAAACAGGCAACGGGGTTATTTTTGATGCTTCGGCGAGGGACGTGGAGGGATTATCAGAAATTAAGGGATTTAATGCCTTTGTACGTGATTTTCATCCATCGTTCTTAGAAAGTGAAGTGTTAATGGGATTAAACACGCCCATCCGCATTGGTGGTACAATTGTATTGCCCGGCGATTTGGTGTTAGCCAAAAGAGAAGGTGTGCTGTTTATTCCGGCTCAGTTAGCGGAGCAGGTAGTTACTACCGCCGAGTTTGTAACGCTTAAAGATGATTTCGGGTTTGAAATGGTTAAGACCGGTCGTTTTAAAACCGGCCAGATAGATAGCGAGTGGACGCCTGAAGTTAAACAGGCATTTTACAAATGGGTTGACCAGCATAAAGACAAAGTGAAGATGAGCCGGGAAACGATAGATAAGATACTCGAAAAAAGAACCTGGTAATAGTGGTTTATTCTAAAAAATAATTATTATTGATAACCCGAATACCAATACCTTAATTATAACTTATGAGTAACCGCCCTTGTTGGTGTTGTCATCAACAAGGCTTACAAATTTGCAAATTGGCGCAATCGCCATAATTTAATGAAGGTAGAGAACAAACCCGTTGTTTTGTTGGTGACAACAAAGACAAGACCTTAATGATAAACTTATGAGTAATAATCGCAGAGACTTTATTAAAAAAGGGGCTGCACTGGCTGCAATGTCAGTAGCAGGTATAGGCGCCGCCCAGGCCAATCCACTTGCTTTGGAGCAGGTGCAGGAAATGGAAGCAAAAACAAATGCAAAGGTAGCCAGGCCATCAAAAATTAAGATAGCCGGGCAGATTAATCCCGAGCCTACGGATGAGATCTTTTCTTTTTACAAGCAGATGGGCATTGATCAGGCAGTGTTATGGACAGGGCCTGAAAAGGCAAGTGCCGAATATTACAGCAGCCGTAAAAAACTTTTTGCTGATAATGGGATAAATGTATTCGGCTTTGGCAACGAAAGCGTGCATAACCAGGACAAATTGGTGCTTAACCTGCCCGGCCGCGATGAAAAGATAGAGGAATACAAAAATCATCTTCGTAACCTGGGCAAAGCCGGCATTGGTTATACAACTTACGCTCACATGGGTAATGGTATATGGGATTCAGATGTACGTGGGGTTGCCCGTGGTGGCGCTTCAGCAAGAGACTTTAATGAAAACGCGCCACATCATGGCAGGTGGCAGAAAAATATTTATCATGAACCCTTAAGCCACGGCAGAAGGTATACCCGCGAAGAGATCTGGGCCAATTTTAAATATTTTGTACAGGCCGTTGCCGCCACAGCCGAGGAAAACAATGTACATATAGGTATACATCCTGATGATCCACCAATTCCTGAACTGGCAGGCGTACCGCGTTTGTTCACCAGTTTTGAAGGCTATAAACACGCGCTGGAATTGGCCAACAGTCCAAATGTAGGCATATGCCTTTGTGTAGGTTCATGGATGGAAGGCGGCGACAGACTGGGCAAAGATTCAGTAGGCATGATTGATTATTTTGGCAAACAGAAAAAAATATTCAAGGTGCATTTCCGCAATATTTACTCACCACTACCGCATTTTGTGGAGTCGTTTGTTGATGACGGATATACCGATATGTATACCATTATGCAGGCCTTAAAACGTGTGGATTTTGACGGTGTTATCATCCCCGACCATATTCCGAATATGGCAGGCGGACCAAATGTTGGCACTGCTTATACCATTGGCTATATGAAGTGCTTATTAAATCGTGTAAACGCTGAGGTATAATAAAATCAGGACTAAAGAAGCAGCTTAAACAGGCCTTAAAAAGAGAAAGTACAGGACCTCAAAAATCATTATTTACGAACTTTAAGGATATAATCGTTACAAAAAAAGGCCACGTGCGTGGCCTTTTTTTGTAACGATTTATTAATTAATTATTAGTAAGAAGGAATTGGCTGATTAGAATACAATTGATTAAAAAGCAATTTAAATGTACCCAGTGATTGCCCCCTGAAAGTTATTTCTGGTCCAAAGGCAAACAGTTTTCCTGCACCTACAGGCGCTGCAAAACCGGCAACGCCATTTTTTAAATAAGCCTGTCCCCATGCCCAACCGCTACGTAATGGTTTATCGGTTGAAAACCAGGCAATCGGCTTAACTCCTTTTTCGGCGGCATCGGCATCTAATTTAAATACCGGACTATTATCAAAGTTGATATCGGCTTCTTTATTCATTCCCCAGGCAGCCGGCTGCTCTGGGTCAACACTTACACGCAGTATACTTCCTGGAACATAGTATTTTGTTCCGGGCAATGGTTTATCTTCATTTTTACTGTTCTTTTCAACAAGCGCATTATGAACAGGCAATCCAAGGTGGTAGGCCAGGTTAGTACTGGTACCTATAGTTACTACCGAACCTCCGGCTTCTAAAAACGCCTTAATTTGAGGAATAGATTTTTGTGCTGTAATTTTTCCAAGCCATGGGCGGAACGCTGCAGGTATGGAATCTGCCTTTGGCTGAGCATCCGGGCGCTCACCGCGACCAACATCTCCTCCTGCCGTTGGAGGAATAGCTCCGGTAACAAAAACCAATACGTCATATTTTTTGCGAAGATCGCCTGCATCAATTTCCTGTGCATAAACTACCTCATAATTATAATGATATTGCTCCATTATCCAACGTATCCATCCCGAAGGAATTGATCCGCCGTAAGTATCCCAAAGTCCAATTCTAAGTGATGAAATCTTGGTAGCATCAGCAGGGCGCTGATCAGCCCCGGCAACTTTAACACCAAAACTTGCAGCATCTTTTTCCAATATTGATTTTGCTTTTTCGCCCGCAGGAACAAAAAATGTACCTGTTTCTGAATTCCCTTTAGGCAAACGATAAACCTCAACTCCTGATTTAAGTAAATCATTAACTAAAATAAAAGAGTTATTAATTGCTGAGCTTAACAAATATCCATTTTTTGCATTAGCAGCAATAACTTGTTTTACAGGTGATTGAATTTCTCCGTAAGGGACACGCTGAAATGGTCCTTTAAAATCATCCAGTAACCTATCAAATTCAACACCCATTTGGAAAGCCAGGGTCCAGCCAGCCGCATCATAAGGCTTAATTGGAGGGCCACCCGGATAAAGGAAATCATTAGGGTGGTCTTGTGGCTCAAACATATCTAACACATGCGGGCGAAATGCCTGATCAGTTTTAACAATGTATGATCCAGCTGGATATTTTTTACCTTCAACAGTAAATTCGGCTGTTGCCTTTTGTACTTGTATTCCGGCTTTAATAAGCGCATTAATAAATTTAACCACAGTAGGAAAATCTGATTGGTCTGCAGAAAGAATATAACCCCTTGGATCACGCAGTTCAGGATTTTTCAATACACCGTCGTAATATTTCATCGGGATATCAGTAGCTTTTGTTCTCCAACCCAAAGGATCACCGGCCATATTTTCGCTTGATTTATCTGCACCCTGGCCACTTTTAAAAGCTTGAGTAATGGCATCCGAGCGTTTAGGTGATAATGTCCAGTTATCTTTACTGCCCCGCTCAATAGAGTTTTTACCCATACGGTAGATATTGAAAAGAACTTCATCATACTGACGCGCTGCATAATCCAATACCGAATAATTTAGTGATACAGAATAATCTATAGATTGACGGAAATGCCATACACTTTGAGGTAATATCGGATTAGGTGTAGCTCCGTTAGGAATAAGGCGCTGTGGAACAACCGGTATTTTTTCCGGTGTAGGTCCGCCAATAATTTCAGTCAGCAAACCTATCATGTTATGAAATTGAGTAGTCGTACGTAAACCACCATTATACCAGGTAGAAAAGCTTGAGCCGGTTAACCGGGTATATCCGGGTTTACCTTCTACATTAAGGCGGCTATACATTGCTGCCCCAAGCGCATCAATTCCGGTAATCATTAATGGATCAAACACATAATTAAATGGATCACGATACGGAGGGCCTGCAAGTACAGAACCTTCAGGACCACGCTGATGATGATTATACATAATTTGCGGAAACCATTCCAGGAATAGCTGCCTGTTCATGTTAGTGCTTTCCTTAGTGTTCATCATATAAAAATCCCGGTTGTTATCATGCCCTATATATTTCTCATACAACCTTGGGATATTAAGATTCCGTTTTTTAGGATCAGTTTCCTGCATGTACCAATTAGAAACAAGCTCCATTCCATCCGGATTGGCATAGGTCATCAATACAACCACATTGTTTAATATCCGCATAGTTTCCGGATCATTACGGCTTACTAACTGATACATTGTCTCGGTTAATTGCTGTGCTCCAACAACTTCAGTAGCATGCAAACCACCGTCAATCCAAACAATCGCTTTACCTTTAGCCGCTAAAGCCAAAGCTTGCTGATCTGTAAGACCTTCCGCATGGGCAAGCTTTTGTGAGATAGTTTTATACTGCTCAAAATTTTTGATATTTTCCGGAGAAGAAACAATCATCATATTTTGATGCTTGCCCTCTTCAGTAAAGCCAATATCAATCAGCTTCGTTCTATTGGATGAAGCAGCAAGTTTTTTAATATACGCCTGTGTTTGCGTATAATTTGCGAGTTTATAATCATCACCTATATTGAAGCCGAAAAAGCTCTTAGGTGAGGGTACTGTTTGTGCTACAGAAACTGAAACACACAGCCATAAAATCATACTTAATGTGTAACCAATTTTAATTTTCATAAAATAAATTTTTAATAATAATTGTCATAAAATAAGGTTTGATAATCCTGTGTTATTGTTCATTTTAATTGTTTACGGCATTAATAATAGGGGCAAATTAGCTTAATAAAATATTGACTGCATTATTTAGAAAAATATAGCTGATTAAATAGTAAGCGGAAGGTGCTTTGAGCTTGACCGCGGAAGGTAATTTCAGGACCAAAAGCATATAATTTACCAGTGCCAACAGGTGCTACAAAAGCAGCAACGCCATTTTTTAAATACGCCTGTCCCCACGCCCAGCCACTGTGCAATGGCTTATCCGTATCAAACCAGGCAAGACTTTTTACACCCTTTGCAGCTGCATCATCATCTAATTTAAATACCGGGCTCAGGTCAAAATCAACGTCATTTTCCGCAGGCATACCATAGTTAGCCGGATCTGTGGTATCAAATTTAGCACGTAATATACTACCAGGAATATAAAATTTGGTTCCCGGAAGAGGGTGAACTTTACCATTAGTTCCTTTTTCAACCAAAGCATTATGAACAGGCAAACCTAAATGGTAAGCCAAATTTGTACTGGTTCCTATAGTTACAATAGTTCCACCGGCCTCCATGAACTTTTTAAGTTCGGGAATAGATTTATCAGCTGTTATTTTTCCAAGCAACGGACGGAATTCTGCAGGTATAGAATCGGCCTTCGGTTGTCTGTCAGGAAATCTCGGAGTTTCTTTTCCAACAGGAGGAATGCCGCCTGTTACAAAAATTAAAACATCATATTTTTTACGAAGATCACCGGCATCAATAGCCTTCGGATAAATCATCTCAAAATTATAATGGTATTGCTCCATTAACCAGCGCACCCAGCCAGCCGGAATTGATCCGCCATAGTTGTTCCATATGGCAATGCGTGTAGGCGAAATTTTAACAGCACCGGCGGGCGTTTTGGCTACCGTAGCAATTTTAAGACCCTGGTCAGCTGCTGCTTTTTCAAGTACTATTTTTGACTGAGCCGTTGCAGGAATATAGAAGGTACCAGGTCCATCACCAGGTACGCTGCTTACACCAGCAGGTAAACGGTAAACGCTAACACCGGCTTTTAATAAATCATTAACTGCAATAAAAGCATTGTTAATAGAAGGGCTTATTACATATCCTGCTTTAGCTACAGATGGTATACTAAGTTTAGGCGGAGATTGAATAGTTCCATAAGGTATCTTTTCAAAAGGCCCTTCAAAACCTTCCGTTATACGGTCGAATTTAACGCCCATTTGAAAAGCGAGGGTCCAGCCGGCAGCGTCATACGGTTTGATTGGAGGGCCTCCCTGATAAAGAAAATCATTCGGATGATCCTGCGGTTCAAACATATCCATTACATGCGGACGAAATGCCTGATCGTTTTTAACAATGTATGATCCTGCTGGATATTTCTTCCCCGCTATAGTGAAATCTGCAGTAGCTTTTTGTATCTGTATCCCGGATAACATCAGGGCATTAATAAATTTAACTACTGTTGGAAAATCAGCTTGATCAGCAGGAAGTACGTACCCGCGTGCATCCCGGTTAACCGGATTTTTTAACACCTGATCATAATACTTGGCCGGAATATCACCCTCTCTTCCAAAAGCAAACTCACCAGACATATTGTTTGTACTATCTTTTCCGCTTACCGCTTTCTCCTTTGCAAAGGCAGTTTTTATAGAATCAATAAATTTTGGATAAAATGTCCAATGATCGCCACTTCCACGCTCTATAGAATTTTTACCCATCTTATAAATGTTATAAAGCAATTCAGTACGATATCTGGCAGCATAATCAAGCACAGCATAGTTTAAAGACACCGAATAATCTATAGATTGGCGAAAATGCCATGTTTGAGGTATAACCGGATTTGGCGTAGCGCCATTAGGAATTAAGCGCTCAGGCACTAAAGCTATTTTTTGAGGCGTAGGGTTTCCTACAATTTCGGTAAGCAAACCAACCATATTATGGAAATAGGGTGTTGTACGTAAGCCACCATTCCACCAGGTAGAAAACTGAGAACCAGCACGTTGTGTATAACCAGGCTTTCCTTCCACGTTAAGCCGGTTATTCATGGCTGCACCAACGGCGTCAATACTGGTAACAACCAGGGGATCAAATACATAATTAAACGGATCGCGATAAGGCGGCCCTGCCAGAATAGAACCTGCCGGACCTGACTGATGATGATTATACATAATTTGAGGGATCCATTCTACAAACAGCTGGCGACTGATGTTCTGGCTTTCCTTCATATTCATCATATAAAAATCCCGGTTATTATCGTGGCCGATATATTTTTCGAACAACCTTGGAATATCCATCTTCCGGTTTTTGGGGTCAGCTTCCCGCATATACCAGTTGGAAAGAAGCTCCATCCCATCCGGATTGGCATGAGTTAACAGAATAACATCATTTTTTAAAATGTTCATTGTTTCCTCGTCATTGCGGCTTACCAGTTGCCACATGGTTTCAATTAGCTGATGTGCACCAACTACTTCGTTTGCATGCAATCCACCATCAATCCACACTACTGATTTTCCTTCTGTGGCCATGCTTTTAGCCTGAGCATCCGTCAGGTCAGCGGCATGTGCCAGTTTTTGAGATATTTCTTTATAACGATCCAGGTTTTTTAAATTTTCCGGAGAAGAAACAATAAGCATGTATTGATGCCTTCCTTCTTCGGTCAAACCAATATCTACCAACCGGGCACGGTCAGAGGCAGCCAGCTTTTTAAAATAAGCTTCGGTTTGCGTATAAGTTGCCAGTTTATAATCATCCCCTATATTAAAGCCAAAATGCTCTTTTGGCGAAGGGACTGTTTGAGCTCCGGCTATTACCGAACAAAACAGCAGCGGCAAAACAAGTAATCTGTTAATTTTTCTTCTCATAACTAATTGTTTATTAATATATTCTAATATTTAAGCAGACGTATACCATTATTTATCTGTAGAAAAATCAATTGGACATTCCTGCTTCTGTTACTAACAGCAATAGTGCACGTTGCGTAGCCAGGTAGCCTTTATCATCTAACCACCATTCGCTTAAAGCATGAGCACCACCTGATTTCCCTCCGCTACCAAGCGTAACTGCCGGAACGCCTTTTGAAAATGGGATGTTTGAATTTGTTGAACCTACACCTAAATCCGGTACTGCATGTACAAAACTTGTGGCAGCAATTGCCCGTTGTATAAATGGCAAATTCGGATCTTCTAAACCAGATGGGCGATCCCCTATCAATTTTACATCAACTGTAAGAGGTGGGCCCAGGTGTTTCATCTGGTTCTCTTCCTGTAACCCTTTTTGAACGGCATCCTGAAGCAGCTTGTCAATTCCAGCTAAGCGTTCGGGGCTTTCTGATCTCATATCTACTTCCATCCATGATTCAAAAGGAATTGAATTTACAGATGTACCACCCCCTATAACGCCTACATTATAAGTAACCCGAACGCCTTTTTCAAATGCAAATTTATCAGCATCTAAAACCCAATAATGTATGGCACGAGCCAAGGCATTATGCGGATTGGCCAAACCAAATGCTCCCGAAGAATGACCTCCCAGACCTTTAAAAGTAACCCGGTACCGGTGCGACCCCAGGCCACGGTGTACAATCCTGTTTATATCGGTACCGTCTATAGCTATATAAGAATCAATTTTACCGGGGCCTTTATCGCTAAAAAGGTTTTTAACACCACGCAAATCACCCTGCCCTTCTTCGCCTACCGCACCAACAAATAATATATCGGCGTCAGTTTCTATACCGTTTTGTTTAACAGCTTTAAGTACAGTAAGCACCATTGCCAGCCCCCGGGTATCATCAGAAATTCCGGGTGCGCATAAAGTGTCGCCTTTACTTTTGACCTTAACATCAGTCCCTTCAGGAAAAACGGTATCCATGTGGCCTTCAAGTACAACTGTTCTTTTACCTACACGGCCTTTCCGTTTAGCAATCACATTCCCTACATTATCAATCCATACAGAATCTGCGCCGGCGGCTTTCATCAATTCTGCATATTTTGTTGCCCTAACCATTTCTTTATAGGGCGGAGCAGGTATTTGGGTAAGCAAAATATGGTCCTGTAACGTTTGCGGTTGCAAGTCAACAATGGTTTGAAACGCTTTTTTTATAACTTCTTTATTCCCGATAATGCTAACCTCCCGGCTGTATTTTTTATCTGCGATAGCCAGTTTTTTTGCTTCCGGAACATCTTCCTGGGCATATAATTCCTGCTGCATGGCTCCCAATAATAAAATCAAGGCTAATTTTATCCACTTTCTTTCAAAGTATTTCATATATATCGTTTTTATTGATTTTTAAATCTTACCCCTACCCTGCAATCACCTGGTTCACCCCGTGCTTCGTCACAAACATTATTAAAGTAAGAAACTATCCTTCGGCCGTCTGTCAGATTCAAAATAAACTTGAATATAAAGTAATCATTTGTTGTAACAGTACTTAAGCTTACACCTGTTATTGCAGCCAGCTGCGCGGCTGTAAATGTGTAAGTTTTAGGAAAAGAAGTAACTGTGTCAAAAAGATTATCACTTGTTCCGACAAGACTTGGAAGTGGAAACTGCGCAATATTTGGATATAAGTTTCCCGGATAAGATATGACTATGGGATAAGCCGGAACACTGGACTCGGCTTTATTAAAACTGGTATAAACCTCAATAGATTTTACCGATGATAAACCAAATCCTTCCCAGTTTAAGGTAAAAGAAAATTGCTGATTAGCAACAGCCGGATCTTTCAGATTAAAGAAGGCTACTTTGGCTGTTTGCCGGGTTGGCAAAGCTGTTTTTGTGGTATCAAGATTAACAATTGGAACAGCTGTATAAGTATAGTTCTGCCATTCGTAATGAACTTTTTTACAGCTCCATATTCCCAGTAAAGCAAACGATACGACCAGTATGTATTTTTTCATAACTAATTTTTAATGTTATAATATTTCATTTATAGCTAAACTATGTTTGGTAATGTGAACCATCCATTTTTATTTGTCCCAAAAAACCGGTGTAATCTGTTGTGCAATTTGAAGCTGGCTTCCTTTGTCGCCAGCAAAAAAAGTATTTGCAGACAGTTCTGTTTGAGAGTAATAAAGACGGAGCGGAAATACGTTAAGCGGGGATAAAAGCGTACGTAAAACAGGTAAACCTGTTCTTCTATAATCATTATACACTTCCATACCATTGCCAAAAGAAGCAATATACTTTTGTGTCATCACCAGGTTTAACTTTCCGTTATTATCCGCTGCATCATACTGTGCAAGCAGTCTGTTTACATAACCTGTTATTGATGCGGCTGGTATGGTAGCACCACCATTTGCTGACGCGTAGGTGCTTACAGTGGTTAAGTTAGCAGTAACTGCATCACTAAGGCTTTGTCTTGCATCATCTCCTGTAGCTAATGTTAAAGCTGCTTCAGCCCTTATAAACTTCACCATTGAATAAGTAATCAAAGGCATAAGTCCAGCGCCTGTGCCATCGGTAACTGCCACTACTTTTGCTGTACCGGTAGCACCGGTGTTTGTAAGATAGATATTGGTCGATGGAAGATTGTTAATTGGGGTATTATCATATAATCCTCCGGCCGGATAAATACCAAAGGTTGAGCGCCGGGACTGATCTGCAGGGGCGGCAGTACCATCACCTGGATTACGACCATAATAACCATTACTATTGCTTGCATTATTTAGGCCTACTGTAGCATTTTGCCTGAATATATAGTAACGCAAACGGGGATCATCACGAGTAAACAAAAAATCGATAAACGATTGGCTTTGATAAAAAGATTTACCAGACTGATATTCAGAACGGTGCCATGGATTACGATTGTTTGGATTTTGTGATGAGCCAAATTTAAAGGTAAAGTCAAGCGAACTACTATTAATTAAAGGAACCCCACCTGTAATTAAACTTTTAATTGCCGTAGCTGACCTTGCAGGGTCTACTAAGCGGATCTGATTATATAGTTTTAGCTTTAATGAATTAGCCATACTAATCCATGAGGTTTTAGTACCCGCGTAAAATACATCTGCATTAGCCGGAACCAAAGTGGTTGCCGTTATTTTGTTTGCATTTGCAATTCCATCATCTATTAAAAGCAGTAATTTTTCATATATGGCTGCTCCGTTTTCTAAAGAGGGGCTGGTGTTATGCTGACCTTGTTCTGCGTCGGTATACGGTATATCACCCCACATATCAACCATCAAACTATATAAATAGGCCTTTTCAAATTTAGCAATGGCTACATAACCCCATTGTTGTTGTGCCGTACCAGAGCTGATAATAGATTCTACATCATTTAGGGTTTGACTATAAAAGCCATCCCATGAACTGCTGAAATCTGTACCGCTTTGTTGAAAACGGCTTTGATTGGTTGAAGCAATAGTATGTTGTATTATGGTTGATGTACCGTTATTTAATTGGCTCATGTTACCTACCAGTGATATTTGAGTTGAAGGTAGTAATAACGCCAGTTGTGCCGATGTGGGGTTATTTGGATCGACGTTTACATCCACAAACTTTTTGCAGGAATTACCCGTGAGCAAAACAACTGTTGTTAGCAGGAAAATGTACTTTTTATAGCTTAATTTCATAAGTATATCTGATTTAAATGCCATTGATTTCATGTATTAAAAGCTTACTTTTAGATTAATACCAAACCTTTTAGTTGTTGGAACAGCAAGGTTATCATAGCCCTGGGAGTTACCTACGCCTAAAGAACTTACTTCAGGGTCAAAATTGGTGTATTTAGGAAAATTTGGTGCATAATACCACAGGTTACGGCCACTCACTGAAATAGAAGCCGCGCCGAATGGTGTCCTTTTCAAAACATTTTTTGGTACCTGGTAAGAAAAGGATATTTCACGCAAACGAAATACAGTAGCATCAAAAACAGAACCTTCATCAACACCACCGGGCCCTAATCCACCGCTAAAAAAATAATCCTCATAAGATATTCCAACATTGTTTGGTATTTCCTTACCATTTGCATCAAGCAACGGTTTTAAAGTTGACGCGTTACCTAATACTCCCGGAGATACAATTTGAAACTCCCTGTTTTGGGTGTCTTTAGTTACACCACGCGCTAACATTTGACCAACTGTATTGGAATAAAGGGAGCCGCCTTTTTTCCAGTCAAACAAAATGCTTAATGAAAAATTCTTATAGTTAAAGTTATTTGTAATACCCAGAACAAAATCAGGATTTGGATTACCTATTGGTTTTAAAGAACCAGAAACAAGTGGTTTACCTGTATTTGGGTCAATCAAAATATTTCCTGCAGCATCCCGCGCATAACCGGTACCATAAATTAAACCATAAGGTTGTCCAACCATGTGTACGCTGCTTGTGCCGTTTGGTCCGCCATAAACAAACTGCTGATATCCGCCCAGATTATTAATGATATTTCTGTTGCGGGTAAATACAGATGATATATCCCAATTAAATCCACCGTTAGTACGGATAGGTGCTAAGTTAAGCCCAATTTCAATACCTTTATTTGTAGCCTCACCTAAATTAAGTATTTGTGTAGTAAAGCCGGATGAGGGAGCCGCTGTTACTTCGAATATTTGAGAGGTACTCTTTTTACTATAATAAGTAAAATCTATCCCAATACGATTATTAAAAAATTGCAATTCAGTTCCTAATTCCAATTCAGTAATAAATTCAGGCTTTAAATTATCATTAGTAAGTAAGTTAGCTAAAGTAACTGTGTTATAGGTACTGCCACCGGCAGGTGTATAAGGCGTTCCGATAGATCCTGATCCGCTTGACGCTCCTAATGGTGAATTAATAAGGTAAAACTCTGCTGTTTGATAAGCAGAAGCTTCATTTCCAACCCGTGTGTAGCCACCTCTTACCTTACCAAAGTTCAGGATATTAGTAGGAATTTTAAATGCTTTACTAAATATGAACGAGCCGTTTGCTCCACCATAATAATAGCTTCTGTTGTTTACCGGCAGAGTTGAAGATATATCATTACGGCCTACAAGGTTCAAAGAAGCATAGGTCTTATAATCAAAAGTTATATCGGTAAAAAACGCATAAAAACGCTGTTTAATATAGTTCCTGTTGTTTGCTAACTGAATAGGCGTAACAGAACTTGTATTAGTAATGGTATTTAAATCAGCAACGATCATTCCGTCGCCATAAAAAGCCTGGCGGTCTGTTACCCGCTGATTAATATTGTTACCTACAATCCATTTTAAAGATAAATCACTGCTAAGCGCTTTGGTAGCAGTAACCAAAAGTGTATTATCAAGTTCCTGGCGGTAAATATTATCCGTTGTTATACTTCCATTAGAATAAGAAGAAGAGCCCTTTCCTCTAACATTTATGCGCCTGTCTGTATAAGCATTAAAACCAGCTGAATTTTGAATATTTAACCATGGCAACGGGTCAAATCCAAGCACTAAATTGCCATAATACCTGTCAACATTACTGGTTGAAACACTGTGTTTAACAGACCAGTAAGGGTTGTCAACACCCGTATAATCATACACGTTACTTCCATCAATTGGATTTTCATAGGGATAGTGTGTAAGATCATAGCTGGTAGGCGTATACATTAACGCTGACATAATTGAACCTGTACTACCTCCAATTGGTGGAGATTGCTGGTTTGTTGTTACATAATTAATGGAGCCGCTTGCATAAAATTTATTTTCTAATTTGATATTTCCACCAACATTTACGGAGGTACGGTTAATATTATTACTAGGAACAACTCCCGTATTGGTACTTCTGGATATACCAGCCGTAAAATTTCCTTTTTCGCTGCCTGAAGAGATGGAAACCGCATTTTCATACAAACTTCCTGTCTGGAAAAAGTTTTTTACGTTCTCCTTGGCATAAGATTGATAAGGCACCTGAATAGGGGTTATTCCATCAGCCTGGTAAAATTGAGGAAATACATTTGAACCAAACGTACGCGTTAACTGCATAGGAATAGTTGACCGTGTTGGAATAATACTGGTAACACCTGGAAAGGGCTGTCCCCATGATGCATAAACACCCTGGCGGTAATCATTATTAGTTCCCTGCCCATACGATGTTTGATAATCAGGCAAACCGGAAACGTTTTCAAAAGCATAAGAAGTGCTGTATGTTATTTCTGTCCCTTTCCGGCTTTGTTTCTTTCCTGATTTTGTTGTAATTATAATAGCACCATTAGCCGCTCTTGAACCATATAAGGCGGCAGCGGCAGCACCTTTAAGCACTGTCATGCTTTCTATATTATTGGGGTCGAGATCATAAGCACGGTTAGTAACCCCTGATGCGCCAACGCTGGTAGCGCCAACATTTGTAAAGCTTGAATTATCAAATGGAATTCCGTCTACAACAAATAATGGCTGATTATTTCCATTAAGGGATGAATTACCCCTGATTGTGATATTGGTAGCACCACCTGCAACACCACCTGACGACTGAACGTTAACACCGGCAACTTTTCCGGTTAATGCCCGCAATGGATCAGGTTCTGATTTTTGAGCTAACTTATCGGCGGTAACCGTAGTTACAGAATATCCTAATGCGTTTTTTTCACGCTTAATACCTGCTGCTGTTACTACTACTTCATTTAAGGCCTTTGAATCATCAACAAGTTGAGCATTAACAACAGTTGCACTGCCTACTGTTATTTCTAATTTTTGATAACCGATATAAGTAAAAACCAACACACTTCCATCTCCGGGAACGCTAATTGAATATTTTCCATCTGCATCTGTAACTGTTCCCTTGTTGACGTCTTTAATCTTTATACTAACACCCGGCAAAGGAGATCCATCTGTTTTTGAGGTAACCTTGCCAGTAATTGTTTTGTTAGGTACTGCATTGTCTGAAATTGGCTTATCATCCTTTTTTAAAATAATGGATCCACTAATATCATTTACAGTATAATTTATATTTAATTGAATAAGTAATGTGTTTAAGATAATTCCTAATTTTTCTCCGCTGGCACTAACGCTAACTTTATTATTAAGCGGGATCATGGTGGAACTGTAAACAAACTTTACATCAATTTTATTCGTAATATCATTTAATGCTTCTTTTAGAGTAACGTTTTTTAAGTTGACTGATAGTCTTTTATTTAAGATCTGTGCATAATCAGGATTTGCGAAAGCGATGCCCGAGAACATAATTATCGCAATGATTTGTAACATTGATATTCGCATAAGCTTAATTAAAAAATCGTTTTTCCTTTTCTTACATTTTTGCATACATTTGTTGAATTTTTGTTGATTTCCTGATTGAATGAGACAAAAAAATCCCTTACCCAAAACTTTGGGTCATTTTTGAAAACTTAAGGGAAGTGATGGCAGAGATGGGTTCAACATCTCTGCTTTTTAATTGATTATAGAGAGTTTTTATTTAATCATAAGCAATTGCGTTTAGTTAGTCGTTAATTAAATTATTGATTTATTTTACTTTTATTCTTTACCAGTACAGATTTTCCATTTATTTCAAAATCAATATTAAGTGCTTCACTCATCATGCTCATTGTATTTTTTAAAGATTGGTCTGTAAAGTCAGCTGTAATAAGTGTATTGTAAATTTTTGAATTTTCAACAGTAATAGTTATACCAAATTTTTTTTCAATCCGCTGTAAAACCTCCTCCACCCTGGCATCATTAAAAAACATGTTATACTCGGTGCCTTTTGTAAGCGCTGCAACATTAAAAACAGGTCTTACTTCTTTAATAATTACATTCTTTAATTGAGAATATACGGCTTTCTGATATGGATGTAAAGTAATTGCAGTATTTTTTGAGCTTAAAAACACACGCCCGGTTAAAACATTAACCTCTATTTTATTATTTACATATTTAATATTAAAACTTGTACCTAATACGCGGGTAGTTAAGTTACCGCAATGAATAATAAAGGGATGCGCAGCATCTTTAGCCACTTCAAAAAGTGCTTCACCTTCCAAATCCACTTTTCTTAAAGCTCCTTTAAATTTTACAGGGTAATTTAGTTTACTATTTCCTTTTAGCCATATAATAGTTCCGTCGGAAAGTATGCTTTTAGTGATGTGGCCAGTTGAGTTTGTAATAGAAGCATATTGCTGTATATTAAAAAATTCTTTAAGCCTGGCACTAAAAGCCCATATAAAAATGCCAAATAAAGCAATACAGGAAGCTATTTTTAATAAGGGATATAGATATATATGTGCAATTAATACCGGAGCTTTTCTTGCCGGCTTTATTTGGTTAATTAATTGCCTCAATATCCTTTTTTTTGAATGCTCACGCTCTGCCGCTGATAAATTATCAAATGCTGTATCATCAGCCATATGATCAAGCATCATATCAACTTTGGCTCTTTCTTCCAGGCTTAGCTTATCTTTCAAATACTGATCAATTAATTTATCAAACTCTTTTTCTTGCATTTGTTTGGACAATAATCTTAGTAGCTATATATGTAAGTCAGTTAACTAAGGCCATACACCTACTCATTTTAAGATTTTTTTAAAAAAAAAGTAATTTAATTCTCTATAATTCCAATTAATTAAGGAAATATACATTAAAATAGCAATAAATAGGGAATAAATAATAGAATTAGCAATTAAAACAGTCCACCTAAGGACGATCTCAGTTGTTTTAATGCCTTTGTAAGATGATTTTCTACAGTTTTATGAGAAATATTTAATAAATCAGCTATATTTTTTATAGATTGATGTTCATTTCTACTCAATCTATAAACTTGCTGACACTTATGAGGTAATTTTGAGACTTCACTTTCAACCAAATTTTCCAAATCCGACAGATATATTCTCTCTTCATTTGAATTGTCATATGGAAACTTTTCAAAGGCCGTATAAACCGCTGCGTATTCTTTCCGTACTTTTTCGGAACGCATGTAATTTAAAACTTGAAATTTAACGGCTGTAAGTAAATAAGCTTTTAATGAATGTGTAATATGTAGTCGTTCGCGCTTGTTCCATAAGGAAAGGAATGTTTCTTGAACTATTTCCTCGCAAACCATCTTATTCCTTAAAATATTGTAAGCATAACTATATAAATTTGACCAATACAACTCATACGCTTGCTCAAAAGCCGAAATTTTTCCTTCTTTCAAGCAAATTAGCATGCTTTCTTCGCTATGTTTGGAGATAGTTTTGATGCTTAGTTCGTTTACAGCATATAATATCGTAAAATTAGAGTATTATTTATAATAATTGTTATAATCTTTAATTTAAATCAACATTTATTTAACATACATATTCATTTTTAATTAAAATGGCAAAAAATACCCCGGATTTTTAATTTAACTTTTAAATTACCGCATGCGCCAGGTGTAAATGAAAGCAGCCGCGGATATTACCACAGCTGCTAAAGGGACGCTTTTCAGGTGATGAAGCTGCAAAGTGACATGGTTAAGGTTGACGGCTAAGATCGGAAATGATGAAAAGTATTCATCTACAGCAAATGGCGTTTCGTGTAATAAACTCGGTCTTATGTTATGGCAAACTAAGTTGCAGGAGTAAATAGTCGTTCAAATAAATAATACAACCGCACCCTCTTCTAGCTTAATTTATAGTTTTACATTAACGGCAGTTCAAAATAAAATGTTGATCCTTTCCCACTTTCACTTTCCGCCCATATTTTACCTTCATGCCGCTTAATAATTTCCGCACTTAAATACAAGCCGATACCGAAACCGGAGATATGCTGCGTTTGTTTAGTTTCTACGCGATAATAGCGCTCAAATATCTTATCTATATCCTTCGGTTTGATACCCATCCCCTCATCTTTCACACTCGCAACAATCATGTTTCCGTTGATTTTGTAATCAATTTCAATCAGCTTACCCCTTGGTGAATATTTAACTGCATTGCTGATGAGGTTGGAGACTACGGAGCCGATCTTATCTCTGTCTGCAGTAATT
>JAQBOY010000373.1 GCA_028287805.1 Mucilaginibacter sp. | reverse complement strand
GCAGGTTTCTATAAAGCTCAAAATAAATTTAAAAGTGTAAGCGGTATCGGATCAATTGGCGAGATATTTGATTCAATTAGCGCAGTTATAAGCAATTTATAGAATTCGAATTTCAATTGCTCAATTTTAGATTTATTACAATCGAACAGTAAATCTGAATTGAAATTTCGAAATCCGAAATAAAAAATTCCATGTCCCAAGGTTCAAATTTTGTTGATTATGTAAAGATATGTTGCCGTTCCGGACATGGCGGGGCTGGCTCTGCGCATTTACACCGGGATAAATTTACCGCTACAGGCGGACCTGACGGTGGAGATGGTGGGCGTGGCGGACATGTTATTGTGAAAGGTAACGCCCAGTTATGGACTTTGCTGCACCTTAAATTCCGTAAACACGTAATAGCCGGTGACGGAGATTCGGGAGGAAGCTCATTAAGTACCGGAAAGACAGGACGGGACGAAATATTAGAAGTGCCTCTGGGCACCATTGCCCGGGATGCTGAAACCGGAGAAGTATTATTTGAGATAAACCAGGATGGTGAAACTAAAATATTAACCGGCGGCGGCAGGGGAGGATTAGGCAACTGGCATTTTAAAACCGCTACAAAACAAACACCCCGGTTTGCACAACCAGGCGAAGAAGGCCAGGAAGTATGGAACATATTGGAATTAAAACTACTGGCTGATGTTGGGTTAGTAGGCTTTCCAAATGCGGGGAAATCAACTTTATTATCAGTTGTTTCTGCTGCAAAGCCAGAAATTGCTGATTATGCCTTTACTACGCTTGTACCAAACCTGGGCATAGTAGCTTATCGCAACGGACGTTCATTTGTAATGGCGGATATACCAGGAATTATTGAAGGAGCCTCGCAAGGCAAGGGATTGGGTATCCGTTTTCTGCGGCATATTGAACGAAATTCGGTGTTGCTTTTTATGGTACCTGCTGATACCACGCGTACCATAAAAGAGGAATACCAAATATTATTGAAGGAACTAAACGAATATAACCCGGAATTAATGCATAAGCCCAGGGTATTGGCTATCACTAAATCAGATATGCTGGATGATGAGTTGCTGGGAGAAATGAAAAAAGAGTTGCCTGCAGATGTTCCATCTGTCTTTATATCCTCAGTAGCTCAAAAAAATATTGCTGAGCTAAAGGATATGTTGTGGACTGAGATCAATAAGCAATAACTATTGAGCACTATATAACACGTAGTTTTTACTCAATCGTGTTGGAGTAAAAGTTTTGTAATTCGGAAAATATTTACTCATAACCATCGCTTTTTTACCTGTATAATTTATTGGCAGTAGCATATATATTGGTCCGTTATGCCCTAAGTATGGCACTAAATCATTCTGCGTATTCTCATCAAACGGATCAATAGTAATGATGCGGTTATGAGCTATTTCCAAGCCTATATCAGCACTTATAAATACAAACACAGCATTTGTTTTCTGCCGGTCGAGCGTCATCATATAATTTAATGAAGGCTGGTCAATAAATTGCTGTGATAGCCCGGAGATACCATGCGCCCCTAAACTATTACCATGGTGTGCAGCCCTTGCAAATACATAACTATTATAAGCTATACCAAGGCATAGCAGTAAAAAAGCTATTTGTCCGTATAGTTTAATCCTGCTGATCATATAAATCACTCCGGGCACTATTAAAATACCAATTAACCGGAAGTGTCTTCCCTCATAGGATATAGCTGCCTGCCGTAAAAAGGAATAGCTGAAAAATAAAATGGAAACTGCATAAAAAACTGTGATAAACAGCCTGTAATTATTATTGGGTATATAGCGAATAAGAATTACAATTAATAATAAACTTACGACTGCCAGCAATACCAGCATAGCTATTGTTGTACCGGATAAAAGCTGTTGTCCGTCGGGCTGATAGATCAACCCATTTAACAAATCATCAACTGAAAAGCCTGCCAGTAATGGAGAAGCCAGCGGAAAACCAAGCGCTTCCCAGGTTAGTTTAAAGCCGCCGGAAGACGATGCCGGGTTTTCGCCTTTTGAAAGATAAAAAATATAAACAGCTGCTAATGATATTATTGCCGGTATTCCCAGCCATAAGCCCTTTTTTATCCAGGCTATCAGTGTGTTTTGATTGGCGGATAAGCGGACCCATAAGCAAATTAAGCCAGATGCGTATATCCACATAAAGGATGATTTACACAAAAAACCTAACCATCCCGAAAACAGTACAAATAGCAGGAGCTTTATATCGGGCTTTTTTAAAGCGACGCAGCCATATAAAAACCACCCTTCAAAGCCAAAAAGCAACACCTCGCCGCCATTATAAAATGCATAGGGTATCCAAAATGATTGCTGTATCATTATAAATACCAGGCTAATTGCTGCTATAAGCTTTGTAAAACCAATTTTTTTGAAGAAACAATAAAATCCTGCTAAGCCTGATAAGTTTCCAATGGTGATGGTTATTGCAGACGCCTGACCGGTGTTGACACTAAAGAGTGATTTGAAAAAGTAGGGTACAAGGTATTGACCGGGTGACCACCACGATAAAAATGAGGCGGTATTTTTTGAAATATCAGCCGGATTGGGACCTATGATTAAATTAAAACCGCAGCCCATTTGCATAGACCGCATTACCTGGAACCCCCAGCTTGGATCCGGAAAAATAGCAGGTGGAGAAATTAATATTAATACCCCCATCAACACCGTTAGAACGGTAATTGCAAGGAGTATAATTTTATAAGCATTTTTTTTTAAGGTCATGATATAAGCTCTTCCTGTTAGGTTATATTACGTTCCCGGACTTTAACCGCCGGGTTTCCCTGGTAAACACTATAAGGTTCCATATTTTTTGTAGCGACAGATCCACTGGCAAGCATAGCGTGACTATATGCAGTAATCCCACAATTTACTATCGCGCCGGCGCCTATCCATACCCCATCTTCTAAAATAATACTACCTGTTATCAAATCAAATGTCGTCTTTT
>JAQBOY010000367.1 GCA_028287805.1 Mucilaginibacter sp. | reverse complement strand
ACGTCCGCATCCGTCATGATGACGATCTTATGGTAACGCAGTTTAGAAATATTAAGGGCTTTATCGTCCTCAGGTGTTCCTATACTTACACCCAGGCCGGTAAACATATTTTTTATTTCCTCGTTCTCATAAATCTTGTGCTCCATGGCTTTTTCCACGTTCAGAATTTTACCTCTTAAAGGTAAAATAGCCTGAAACTCGCGGTCGCGGCCTTGTTTTGCGGTACCACCCGCAGAGTCACCTTCGACCAGGTATAGCTCGCAAAGCGCAGGATCGCTATTAGCGCAATCAGAAAGCTTTCCAGGCAATCCCGATCCGCTCATTACATTCTTACGCTGTACCATTTCGCGTGCCTTACGCGCAGCGGCACGGGCTGTAGCGGCCAATATAACCTTATTGACAATCATTTTAGCTTCTTTTGGATGTTCTTCCAAATAGTTACCTAAAATTTCGCCTACGGCCATATCCACAGCACCTATAACCTCATTGTTACCCAGTTTGGTTTTAGTTTGGCCCTCAAACTGAGGCTCCTGTACTTTTACCGAAATTATCGCGGTTAACCCCTCACGGAAGTCATCACCCGTAATTTCGATCTTCATGTTTTTAAGCAATCCTGATTTATCAGCATAAGCTTTTAAAGTACGGGTTAAACCTCTGCGGAAACCGGCTACGTGTGTACCACCCTCAATGGTGTTAATATTATTTACGTACGAGTGTACGTTTTCTGAATAAGTATCATTGTATTGCAGCGCCAGCTCAACAGGTATGCCCTGCTTAATGCCATCCACATAAATTGGTTCAGGAATAATAGATGTACGTGTGCCGTCCAAATATTTAACAAACTCGCTTAAACCGCCTACAGAGAAAAATTCTTCTAACGGATGCGTTCCGTCATCCAGCGTTTCGCGTTCATCTGTTAAGCTTAAACGTATGCCTTTATTTAAATAAGCCAGCTCACGTAAGCGGCCTGCAAGGGTTTCATATTTATATTCAGTACCTATTGTAAAAATTTCAGGGTCGGGATGAAATATGATGGTTGTACCTCTTTTATCTGTATCGCCAATAGTTTTAACGTCATACATTGGCTTGCCTTTTTCATATTCCTGTGTCCATATTTTACCTTCGCGGTAAACTAAAGCAGTTAAATGAGTTGAAAGCGCGTTAACGCAACTTACACCCACCCCGTGCAAACCACCGGAAACTTTATAAGTGTCTTTATCAAATTTACCACCCGCATGCAGTACAGTCATTACAATTTCTAAAGCTGATCTTTTTTCTTTAGTTGTAATACCGGTAGGGATACCACGGCCGTTATCTGAAACTGAAATTGAATTATCTTTTTGAATTATTACATTAATGGTGTCGCAATGACCGGCCAGCGCCTCGTCAATTGAGTTGTCAACAACTTCATATACCAAATGGTGTAAACCTTTAAAGCCGGTATCACCAATGTACATGGATGGGCGTTTACGAACCGCCTCTAAACCTTCTAAAACCTGTATATTATCTGCTGAGTAATTTGATTTGTCCTGATTTTCTTCGCTCATGTTTTGGTTAAAAAAATAACCCACGAAAATACTCATTTTGCCCCAAACATTCACCATTGTGGATAAATATGACCCGATACCAACATGCCTTCTAAATGATTAGGATACTTGTAGCGAAAGTTTATCTTTGTGAAATTTTTTTAAATAAAATATTAAAAATTTCCTTTATGATTGTATAAGCAATCCGGTAAGGAAAAAACAGTTTTAATAACTATAAATGAAACCTTTAAAGTTTCTTTCTTAATAAAATACAACACGAAAAACAACCAATTTCAATGAAAACCACGAATTCTATTTTTACAAAAATTACCCTGGGTTTATTAATTGCCGGAAGCATGGCGGCCTGCAATAACAATAAAACCGGAAGCACACCTGCTGCAACTACTCCTGCTACTGCTGATAAAGAACCTATAGTATATGTAAACTCTGATACCTTGCTAAGCAAATATGATTACGCTAAGGATATGAGCAAGCGTTTAAACGACAAGGGCACCTCTGCAAAAAGCGACCTGGAATCAAAAGGGCAAGCTTTTCAGCGTGAGGTAGCTGACTATCAAAGAGCACAGGCTACTTTGCCTGCAGATCAGCGTCAAAAAACAGAACAACGCCTGCAGCGCGAGCAACAACAATTGCAAACTTACCAGCAAAATGCTTCGGCACAGTTTCAAAGTGACCAGGCAACAGAGAATGGCAAACTGTATGATAAGATAGCTGACTTTGCTAAACAGTACGCTAAAGACAAAGGTTATAAAATGGTTTTAACCTATTCAAAAGCTAACCCGACCGTATTATATGGCGATCCGGCATTGGATGTAACGGCTGATGTGGTAAAAAGGCTGAATGAAGCTTACTCAAAAGAGAAAAAATAATTTGATGTGCGGATATGCAAATGTGCCGATGTGCAGATGCCTGTTTTATCTGTTAAATTTATAGTTTTACATTAAAACCTCGGCTTATGCTGAGGTTTTTCTTTTAGGTGCCGATTTATGAGTAAACATGAAGATTTTATGCGGATGGCTATTGAGCTATCGGAATACAATGTAAAGCAGGGAATGGGCGGACCATTTGGAGCTGTGATTGTGAAGGACGGCATGGTGGTGGCACGCAGCGCTAATAAAGTAGTACTGCAAAACGACCCTACCGCTCATGCCGAGATTTCGGCTATCAGGCTGGCCTGCCAGGAACTGAACACTTATAATTTAGCTGGCTGCGAAATTTACACCAGCTGCGAACCCTGCCCTATGTGCCTGGGTGCTATTTACTGGGCGCGTATTGATAAAATTTACTATGCCAACACCAAAGCCGACGCTGCCGAAATTGGTTTTGATGATCATTTTATTTACCAGGAGCTGGATCTTCCAATGGAAAAACGTAAGCTGTCTGTAATCCAGCTAATGCGTGATGAAGCGTTAAACGCATTTAAAATTTGGGGTGAAGCAGAGGATAAGGCAGATTATTAATACTCCCTGCCATCCTTCTCCGCCTTTTGGCAGAGAAGAATGACATAGCAGAATTTATTCTTCCTCTGTTTTTTTTACAAAAAATCCATCCTGTAAATCATCAATTTCTCGCCTGTCGCGCTTGGTTGGGCGGCCAGTACCTCTGTCGCGTTTTAAAACAGGGGCATGAAACATGGATTTAAAGGCCACAGTTTGCTCTACCGGGGTAATATCTTCATAAAAATTAACAGCAGTTTTAGCATCTACCCTATTTTCGAGCAGGGCGGTTACTTTTATTATTTTACGATCCGGTCCTTTAGCTATCTGGTATATCTCGCCCAGACGCACTTCATGTGAGGGCTTGATGTTATTGCCATCCAGCTTAACGCGGCCTGCCTTGCAGGCATCAGAGGCCAACGTGCGGGTTTTAAACTGGCGTATGGCCCACAGGTATTTATCTATTCGCAGCTTTTCTTTTTCGGGCATAGTTATATAAAAAGCAAAATTAAAAAACAATTAAACAAGAACAGCGGGATAGTTGAAATATTGCGTTTCTGTTAAATGCATAAAGACCAATATTAAATGATGCAATGTACCTAAAGACGCAAAGTATTGCGTCTCTACATGATCTGGGTAAATACAGTTATTTAGAATAGACTGTTAACCCTTTCTCCTCAGCATTTATTAACAAATTGCTCAAAAATCCTTTAATTTGCCAAAAGTTATAAATTTATCTATGCAAGATCTGAAAAAATTAGTTGAACAGGCCTGGGAAGACCGGAAACTGTTAGAATTTAACGAATACATTATAGCCATAGAGACCGTTATTGAAAGGCTTGATAAAGGCGAAATACGCGTTGCCGAACTGATAGGCAGCCGCTGGCATACTAATGATTGGATAAAAAAAGCAGTTATACTTTATTTTCCTATCCGCCAGATGGAAGAAATTGAAGTTGGCCCCTTTGTTTTTCATGATAAAATGAAATTAAAAACCAACTTTAAAAAAGCCGGCGTACGTGTGGTGCCCCATGGTATTGCGCGTTATGGTGCTTACCTGGCAAAAGGCGTTATCATGATGCCATCTTATGTAAACATTGGCGCTTATGTTGACGAAGGCACCATGGTTGATACCTGGGCAACTGTTGGCTCATGCGCGCAAATTGGCAAACATTGCCATTTAAGCGGCGGCGTTGGCATTGGCGGTGTTTTAGAACCTGTGCAGGCTTCGCCGGTAATTATTGAGGACAATTGCTTTTTAGGATCAAGAGCCATTGTAGTAGAGGGTGTGCATATTGAACGGGAGGCCGTGTTAGGCGCCAATGTGGTATTAACAGCTTCTACAAAAATCATTGATGTTACCGGCTCAAGTCCGGTTGAATATAAAAGCTTTGTGCCTGCGCGCTCGGTAGTTATTCCGGGGTCTTATGCTAAAAAGTTTGCAGCCGGTGAATACCATGTACCGTGCGCGCTTATTATCGGTAAGCGAAAAGAATCAACCGATAAAAAGACATCATTAAATGATGCTTTGAGGGAAAATAATGTTGCGGTATAGTGAAATAGTTGATTGAGTTAGATTGGGTTGATTAAGTTAGGTTTTGCTATCCGTATTCAACTCAATCAACTATTAAACTTAATCAACTTAATCAACAATATATGAAAATACTAATAAGGCTGCCTAACTGGCTTGGCGATGTGGTAATGAGTACTGCTTTTATTGCCGGGATTAAGCAGCTTTATCCTGAAGCGCAAATTGATGTTATTATTAAAAAAGAGTTAAGTGCAATAGTTACTTTAATTCCTGGTTTAACTCAAATTTATCCGTTTTCAAAGCAGGAATTTAAAGGTTTAGCAGGTGTTAACCGTTTTGGCAAAAACCTGCGGGCTGAAAAGTATGATATTTTCTTTTCCCTTCCCGATTCTATTTCATCTGCTGTAATGGGATGGGCCACCGGTGCTAAACAACGTGTTGGTTATGGTAAGGAAGGCGGCTTTTTTTTATTGACCAAAGTTGGTAAAAAACCTAAAAACATGCACCGGGTTGATGAATACCTTTTATTACTGGAGCAATTTACAGGTAAAGCCATTAGTGATAAACAGGTAAAATTAAATGCCGGGGTATCTGCTGCAAATAACAAGGTACTGATCAATTTTAACTCGGAAGCTGAATCTCGCCGGATGCCGGTTGATAAAGGCAAAAGACTATTAAATTTATTAACCAATACCTTTACAGGTATTACCTTTGCATTTATTGGTTCGGCAAAAGACGCGGCATTTATTAATCTGATAATCAATGATGCTGAAAATATTGACCGTATAGAAAATTATACCGGCAAAACCGACCTTGTTGGGTTAACTCGTTTGATGGCAGATGCTAAAGTATTATTAACTACGGATTCGGGTCCGGCTCATTTGGCTAATAGTGTAGGCACCCCTGTTATTGCTTTGTTTGGCGCAGGTAATGAAAATAATACCGCACCCTACAATAAAGCTTTTTTAACGGTTTTACGGGCCGGTAAACTAAGTTGTGAACCCTGCGTAAGAAATACCTGTAAATTGTATGGCATACCTAAGTGTATGGAATTGCTGGATGAATTAGAAATTGTTAACGCGTTACGTTTATATTTAAAAAATGCTTAAAGACGAAGTTGCCAAAGCTTTAAAAATAGTGCAGGAAGGTGGCATTATCCTCTATCCTACCGATACCATTTGGGGGATAGGTTGTGACGCAACCAATACTGACGCCGTAAAAAAGATTTACCACTTAAAACAGCGGGACGAAGCTAAAAGCATGATCATTTTGCTTGATACGGATAATAAGCTGCAAAGCTATGTAAAAGAAGTGCCCGAGCTGGCTTATGACCTGATACAATACGCCGAAAATCCTTTAACCCTGATTATGCCCGGCGCTAAAAATATTTCTCCGGCTTTAATAGGGAGCGACGGCAGTATAGGTATCCGGGTGACAACCCATCCGTTTTGCCAGCAATTGGTACAACGATTGCGTAAACCTTTAGTATCTACCTCTGCCAATATCAGCGGGAAACCGTCACCTCAATATTTTTCGCAGATTGACCCTGAAATAATAGATGGGGTTGATTACGTGGTAAATATTGACCAGCATAGCATGGAAATAAAAAACCCATCAACCATTATGCGGCTTGAGCCAAATGGCCGGTTTGAGTTTATACGAAGATAGTTATTTTAGAAATAGGCTATTAGATTCAAGAATCAAGATTAGCTTTGCAAATAATGAAGGAGCACCTAAAACATCGCGTATTTTCCGTCATAGCTCATGTTGCAGCCCAATATAATTTACAGGTTTATGCAATTGGTGGCTTTGTGCGCGATATTTTTTTAAACCGGCCCTCAAAAGATATTGATATAGTTGTAATTGGTAATGGGATAGACTTTGCTGAGGCGATAGCCAGGCAGCTAAAAGTAAAATTGGCTGTATTTAAAAACTTTGGCACAGCATCACTTAAATACCAGGACCTTGAAATAGAGTTTGTGGGTGCCCGTAAAGAATCTTATCGTTTAGATTCCAGGAAACCAATAGTAGAAAACGGATCGCTTGAGGATGACCAAAAAAGACGGGATTTTACTATTAACGCGTTAGCCATTTCCTTGCACCCGGATTCCTTTGGGCAATTGCTGGATCCGTTTAACGGGATAAATGATTTAGAGCAAAAACTAATCAGGACACCTCTTAACCCGGTTGAAACTTTTTCTGATGACCCTTTGCGTATGCTTCGCGCTATCCGCTTTGCAACACAGTTAAATTTTAAAATTGATCCGGTTGCTGTTGATGCGATAAAAAAGAATACAGAACGTATCCGCATAATTTCTCAGGAACGTATTACAGATGAATTGAATAAAATTATTTTGTCGCCCAAGCCATCCATTGGTTTCAATTATTTATTTGACACCGGCCTGCTGCATAAAATATTCCCGCAGATGACCGATCTGTACGGTGTAGAATATATTGACGGTAAGGGCCACAAGGATAATTTTTATCATACCTTACATGTTTTAGATAATATCAGCGAAACCACCGATGATCTTTGGTTACGCTGGGCCGCTATTTTGCATGATATAGCTAAACCGGCTACTAAACGCTTTGAAGCCGGCCATGGCTGGACTTTTCACGGGCACGAAGACCGGGGAGCCCGTATGGTGCCCAAAATATTTGCACAGCTAAAGTTACCGCTTAATGAAAAGATGAAACAGGTGCAAAAATTGGTAATGCTGCATTTGCGCCCTATTGTGTTATCACAATCTATTGTAACAGATTCGGCAGTGAGGAGGCTATTATTTGAAGCAGGCGATGATATTGAAGGCTTAATGTTGTTGTGTAAAGCGGACATTACTACAAAAAATGAATATAAGGTTAAAAAATACCGGCAAAATTTTGAGCTTGTTCAACAAAAATTAAAAGACGTTGAAGAACGCGATAATATCAGAAATTGGCAACCACCTATATCCGGAACTGATATTATGCACTTATTTGGTATAAAAGAGGGCCGGGAAGTGGGCATTATTAAAAATCAGATACGTGAAGCCATATTAGAAGGTGAAATACCTAATTCTCGCGAAGCTGCAATTAAGTACACAATTATTAAAGGTGAAGAAATTGGCTTAAAAGTTGTGGCAAACACAAATTAAATTAAAATATTATTTTTAACAAAAATCTACCAACAACGAAAAATGGCACTATACAGGTTTAGGGTTACCTTTGAAGATTATGATGATGTAATGCGAGAGATCGACATAAAATCTAATCAGAATTTCGAGGATCTTCACAGAGCAATTCATCAATCCACCGGTTACAACCCTGAGTTTCCTTCTTCATTTTATATTAGTAATGATCAATGGATAAAGGGGGAAGAGATCACTTATTTACCTAATCAAAAAAGGATTGACCGTGGTGTGTCATTAATGAACAAAGTAAAGCTAAGCAGCTTTATTGATGATCCGCACCAAAAATTCTATTATACTTTTAATTTCGACAGACCTTATGATTTTCATGTTGAATTAATGAAAATCATACTTGATGAAACACCCGGAGTTGTATATCCCACTGTTATAAAATCAGTTGGTGAAGCACCAAGGCAGATCATACCGGGAGCGGCTCCAACCGTAATACCACCAACAAGTGATGATTTCGATTTCCTGAATGAACTGGCATTTAGCCCTGAAGACGCAGAAGACTTTACAGAGGTTGTAGATGAAGATGAGCATGAAGAAAAAACACTGCATGAGGGGGAAGAGGATGATGAGTTTGGCAATGAATTTTCTGACGATGAGGGTTTTGAAGATGATGCTAAACCACACGATGATTATTAATTTATAGTTGATAGTTCATAGTTTATAGCTGTTACACCTATTTATATAAAGTAAATCGTATGAACTATGAACCAGCTACTAAAACGCTTATTGTAATTGCAGGCCCTACAGCTATAGGAAAAACGGCCGCGGCCATTCAATTGGCCAGGCATTTTAAAACTGTTATTATTTCGGCCGATTCGAGGCAGTTTTACCGCGAAATGTCTATTGGTACAGCTAAGCCAACGGCAGAAGAGTTAGCAGCCGCTCAACATTACTTTATTAATTCACACTCCCTAAACGAATCTTTTACTGTTGCCGATTTTGAAAAACAAGGGCTACAGTTGTTGGATAATCTGTTTAAAACAAAGGATGTAGTTATATTAGTTGGTGGTTCGGGATTATATATTAAAGCGATATGTGAAGGGTTTGATGATATCCCTTCGGCAGAGCCGGAAATAAGGGAAAGACTAAATAACGAGTTTAGTGAAAAAGGAATTAGTTACCTGCAGGAAAAATTGAAGATAGCTGACCCTGCGTATTACGCGCAGGTTGATATCCATAATCCGCAAAGGGTGATAAGGGCGCTTGAAGTATTTGAAAGTACAGGCAAGCCTTTTTCGTCCTTTAGAGTAGCAAACACCAAAATACGGCCTTTTAAAATTATAAAAATAGGGCTGGATTTACCAAGAGATATTTTATACGGGCGCATTAACCGTCGTGTTGATGATATGATACAACAAGGCTTGTTAAGCGAAGCTAAATCATTGTTACCTTATCGGCATTTGAACGCTTTAAACACGGTAGGGTACAGCGAATTATTTGATTATTTTGATGGCCAATCAGACCTTAATTCAGCTGTTGAGCATATTAAGCAAAATACCAGGCGCTTTGCAAAAAGGCAATTAACCTGGTTTAGAAAGGATAAGGGCATCAACTGGTTTGAAGCCAATGACCAATTGACAAACAAAATATTAGCCTTTTTATTGGATAAGCTTTAGCAAATATTGTCCGTAACCGCTTTTAATATATTTTTTTGCTATATTTTTCAATTGTTCCTTGTTAATAAAGCCCATTCTGTAAGCTATCTCTTCTATACAGCCAATTTTAGTATCCTGGCGCTTTTCAATTACCCTTACAAATTCACTTGCATCACTTAATGAATCAAATGTACCGGTATCTAACCAGGCAGTACCCCTGTCCATAACGCCTACCTGCAACGTCCCTTGTTCTAAATAATATTTATTTACATCAGTAATTTCATATTCTCCCCGCGGTGATGGCTTTAAGTTTTTAGCGATTTCAATAACTGCATTATCATAAAAGTATAATCCAGGTACCGCATAGTGTGACTTTGGATGTGATGGTTTCTCTTCAATAGATAAGGCTTTAAAATTTTCATCAAATTCAACCACACCATAACGTTCAGGATCGGCCACAGGATACGCAAAAATTGCAGCGCCATTTACATTATTAAAGCTTTGAATTAATCCGCTGAAGCCACTTCCATAAAATATGTTATCCCCCAAAATTAACGCAGCCTTATCATTGCCTATAAATTTTTCGCCTATTACAAATGCCTGTGCTAAGCCATTAGCTTTCTCCTGAATAGCGTATTCAAAGTTACAGCCTAACTCTTTTCCATCGCCTAATAAACGCTTAAAACTTGCATTATCCTCGGGGGTGGTAATAATTAATATGTCTTTAATATCAGCCAGCATTAATACAGACAGCGGATAATAGATCATTGGTTTATCATAAATAGGCATCAACTGCTTACTTATAGCTCTTGTAATGGGATATAACCTTGTACCTGAACCTCCTGCTAAAATAATTCCTTTCATGATGTTTATTATATTACTGTTGTAGTTTGTTAATGCAAATTTTTAAACTATCTCTCCAATAAGGTATTTCCATACCAAACTGTTTCTTTATTTTACTTTTATCCATTACAGAATATGCGGGGCGAGTAGCCCGGGTTACATATTCAGCTGTTTTAATTGGAATGGCTTTTACGCTGGTACCCGAAATATCAAAAATAGCTTTGGCAAAATCATACCAGGAAGTTACTCCTTCATTACTGTAATGATAAATGCCATATGCAGTGCTGCCACTATTAATAATCTGGAGTATACAAGCAGCCAGGTCAATAGCGTAGGTTGGGGTACCAACCTGATCGGCTATAATTTTCAATTCATCCCTTTCGGCTCCAAGTTTAAGCATCGTTTTAACAAAATTATTTCCGTATTCAGAATATAGCCATCCTGTACGAATAATAAAATACCTGGTCAAAAGTTCTTCAACAACTCTTTCACCATCCAGTTTTGTTTGTCCGTAAACACTTATAGGATTAGTAGCATCTGTTTCGGTACGCGGAGTTGGCTCATCGCCTTTAAATACAAAATCGGTTGATATATGTACAAGCGTTGAATTATATTCGGCGCAAAAACGGCTTAAATTTTCAACCCCGGTTTTATTTACTTTAAAAGCTATTTCGGCATCATCCTCCGCTTTATCAACCGCGGTATATGCAGCACAATTTATACAATAAGATGGTTTCTGTGTATCAAAAATAGCTTTAAGAGCAGCATTATCAAGTATATTAGCCTCACCTTCTACCGGAAAATAAACTGAAGTAATTCCTTTACTTTCAACAACGCTTTTTAAACATTGACCTAATTGCCCTGATGCTCCAAAAATTATAATATTTACCATTAATAAATTTCTTTTGTTGATTTAAATGAATTACCGGTCAATTATACTATTTAATCACCAACCATTATTTCTGCAAACATCTATTTTTTTATCCAGTTTTTGGTGTAATTAGTAATTATATTGGTGTAAATATATTTTGTTTAATACTGCAAAATGGAAATTATTGAATACTCTCAAAGATTAAAAAGCATTTTCATCTCCTTTAACAACATTCCAAACTGTAAGAAAAATAATTTTAAGATCAAGCAAAAATGACCAATTTTCAAGGTACCAAACATCGGCCTCAACCCGCTGAAGCATAGCTTCGGTTGTTTTGGTTTCACCACGTAAACCGTTAACCTGGGCATATCCGGTAATACCTGGTTTAAGAAAATGCCTTACCATAAATTTATCAATAAGGCGCGAATATTGCTCGGTATGACTAATCATGTGGGGCCTTGGTCCAACTACCGACATATTACCTATTAAAACATTAAAAAATTGGGGTAGTTCGTCTATGCTCGTTCTCCTTAAAAAAGCCCCTAACCTGGTAATTCGATGATCGTTACGGGTAGCTTGCTTTTGATTAGCATCCAAATTGATCTCCATACTTCTAAATTTATAACATTTAAAAGGTTTATTATCCCGGCCTGACCTGATCTGTACAAAGAAAATGGGGCCTTTTGATCCTATCTTTATTAAAATTGAGAGTAAGGGAAACAACCAGCTAAAAATGAATAATATGACAAATAATGAAAAAACGCAGTCAAATAAACGCTTTACTACCCGGTTTAACATGTTTTCAAGGGGTTCTGGCCGTACTGATACTACGGGTATGTGTCCAAAATTTTCGATATAGGTTGGCCTTTTTGCAAAGTCAAAATATTCGGGTACAAACTTAAACCTGACAAGGTTTTTGTCTGCTGCGAGCATCAACTTTTCAATTTTATCGGACTCTGAATTAGGTAACGTACAAAATATTTCATCAATCTTGTTAGCGATTACAAATGCTATACAATCTGTTACAGAGCCTATATGTATATCTTTATATTTTATGGCTTCATGGTTATCATCAAAAAAGCCCATTAATTTGTATCCTAACTCCGGATTTCTTCCAAAAAAATTATACAAATCATGCGATATACGACCACCGCCAACTATAACAAAAGTGCGGGTATCAATTAATGAGGCTCTTTCACTTTTACGAATGCCGAGAAAAACAAGCTTCCAAAAGCACAATAAAAATCCAAATAATACTAAGGAGTAGAATAAATACCCTCGGGTTATAAAATAAGTTTTACTGCCTATTAATATAAGGATGGCAAAGCTTATAAAACTTATAAAAAGGAGGTACGTTTTTATTAAACCGCGAAAGGTTTTTATGGAATCTTTTGTTAAAACATCTTCATACAACCCGGTTATATTAGAAGCCAGCAGCCAGGTCAGATTAAAAACTAATACTACCAGTAAATAATGATTATCGGCCCTGAAAAACCAGAAGTTATTGACTACATAGCTGGCTATTACCATGCTAATATTTAGTACAATATAATCAATAGTAAGGTTAATTGCCTTTATAAAGGTAGTATATCTATGAATCATTTAAGGGAATCATGCTATAAAAGTTATTATTAGCATTATACTAATTATAGGCAAAAAAGTTATTTATTTCGTTCAAAGTAGCTGTAGCGCTACCAGCTTTAGCAACAACAACCGCTGCTGCATGATTAGCAAAATCACAAGCCTCAATTAAACTTAAATCATTTAATAACGCGAAAGCTATAGCGGCAACAACGGTATCACCGGCACCGGTTACGTCAAAAATATCTAAAGCTTTTGTAGGAATTTTAGTAAGTACCCCTTCATGAAAAATAGCCATACCTTCCTCTGAAAGTGTAATAATTACCGTTTCACAATTTGTTGTTCCGGCTATCTTTCTGCAAGCTTCGCCCAATGTTTTATCATCAACAATTTTAATACCGGTAGCAATAGATGCTTCCTTTTTATTAGGTTTTATAATATCGGCATTGTTGTATTTTGACAGTAAGGGGTCTTTAGAATCAACTATAGTTTTTACTCCATGCTCTTTGCAAATATTAATTATGGTATGTATTGCCTTTTCGCTTAATACGCCTTTACAGTAATCAGAAATAATTACGATATGAATATCCTTTATTCTGCTGTTAAGTTCTGCAATTATCTGATCTGCAATACTATCCTCAATGTAATGCTTGTTTTCTTTATCAATTCGTAATAATTGATGTTTGTTTGAAACTATACGGGTTTTTATTGTTGTTGATCTGCTGGGGTCAATTATCATTTTATGATCTGACACCTTTAAATCTTCCAATCCATTAACAATTATTTTAAGGCCTTCATCTTGCCCGCATACACTTATTATTCCTGTATTCGCCCCTAATGAAACCAGGTTTTTTACTACATTTCCGGCCCCACCAAGCGTATACTCCTCTCTTTGCATATCCACTATTTGTACCGGCGCCTCTGGTGATATTCTGTCACAACTTCCATAGATATAATGGTCAATCATTATATCACCAATAACATATATATAATTATTACTCAGGTTTTTGAATTGATACATTTTTAAATAACAGGTATAAATTTCAGCATTAATAATATTAATTGTTCAATAATTGATTGTTATAACCGGGCATCCACTAATGCCCTGTCAATAAAAGATTTTGTATCAAATATAACCGAACTTTTTCCTTTTACCAGTTTTGGGTAATCTAATTTACTATATTCATTATGTGCAACTGCTAAAACAATAGCGTCATATGTTTTATTTAAATCAGTAATTAATTCAATATTATATTCTTGTTTCACCTTAACATGATCGGCATGCGGATCATGAATATCAACCCGGATACCTAATTGGCGGAATTGATTATAAATGTCAACTACTTTTGTATTTCTTGTATCCGGGCAATTTTCTTTAAATGCTATTCCTAAAATCAACACTTCAGCATCTAAAATTTTATTGCCTTTTTTTATAAGCAATTTAATCACCTTATTAGCCACAAATATACCCATATTATCATTTACACTCCTGCCCGACAAAATAACCTGTGGGTAGTAGCCTAATGATTCGGCTTTATGCGCCAAATAATAAGGGTCAACTCCTATACAATGCCCCCCTACCAAGCCCGGCTTATATTTTAAAAAGTTCCATTTTGTACCCGCGGCTTCCAAAACATCACTCGTATCAATACCCATACGGTCAAATATCAGGGCCAGCTCATTAATAAAAGATATGTTTACATCCCGTTGCGCATTTTCAATGGCTTTTGATGCCTCAGCAACTTTAATACTTGGAGCCTTATGCGTACCGGCAGTAATAATAGATGCATATAAATTATCTACTATGTCTGCAATTTGCAATGTTGAGCCAGAAGTTACTTTTTTAATGGTAGTTAATGTATTTACCTTATCACCGGGATTGATCCTTTCGGG
>JAQBOY010000311.1 GCA_028287805.1 Mucilaginibacter sp. | reverse complement strand
GTGCCGGTTAAAGGTAATTTAGATAAAATAGAATTTGAGGGCAAGCAGGTAACCGTGGTTGATTATAAAACCGGTAAACTGAAAAATGCGAAAGATAAACTGCTGCGGCCAACTAATGATCAACCTTATGGTGGGGATTACTGGCGGCAGGCTGTTTTTTATAAATTATTAATAGATAACGACCGCACTAACGATTGGCAGGTAGTAAGTACGCTGTTTGATTTTGTGGAGCCTGTAAATGACGGTGAATATCATAAGGAAAAAATAGTTATAACCCCAGAAGATACAGCAGAAGTTACTGATCAGATAAAAATGGTATATCAAAAAATTATGGCTCATGATTTTGCTACCGGTTGCGGCAAAAAGGAATGCGACTGGTGCCATTTTGTGCGCAGCAACTTCAAACAGGCGGATAATATAATGCAGATAGAAGAGGAGGTTGATTAATGCCGTAGAGACGCAATACTTTGCGTCTTAATATATTTGTAGAGACGTCATACTTTGCGTCTCACAAGCGCCATATTTTGCTTTTTATTGATAAAATGAATGGCCAACATTATTGAACACGCAAAACAGATTGTAAAAACTTTGTCTATTTACCGGTATTGGGTCAGATATTTTATTAAAAAAGCTATTTTTAACCACTTTTAACGTAGAATAGCTAATTATTTAATAATTCTCTGGCAAAATCATGAAATATTTCAAATTTATACTCCCTTTATTTTTTTTAAGCTTAAGCGCGGTTGCCCAAACCACTATTATTAAGCAGGATGCAGCGATTAAAGAAATGGTTGATGAAGTATCCTCAAAAAATATAGAGGCTAATATTCGTAAACTGGTAAGTTTTAAGAGCCGCCATACGTTGAGTGATACAACCAGTAAAACCACCGGAAGCGGCGCTGCGCGTAACTGGATAAAATCAGAATATGAAAAATATGCTAAGGAATCAGGTGGGCGGATGACCGTACAATTTGACACGTTTACACAACCTAAAAGTGCGCGGATAGTACAACCCACGCATCTTAAAAACGTGTTGGCTACGTTAAAAGGAACAGATCCAACTGATACCCGGATCTATGTAGTGTCAGGTCATTATGACTCCAGGGTAAATGATGTGATGGATCCTAATTCTGTTGAGCCTGGAGCCAACGATGATGCTTCAGGAACAGCTGTTTCAATGGAGTTGGCGCGTGTTATGGCAAAAAGGTCATTCCCGGCAACTATAATTTTTATGGCTGTAGTAGGCGAGGAGCAAGGTTTGAATGGCTCAGCTAATGTAGCCAAACGCGCGAAAGCTGAGAATTGGAATATTGATGCTATGCTGAACAATGATATAGTAGGCAATACACATGGTATGGATAATGATCTTAAAGATAATACACATGTTAGGGTATTTAGCGAAGGCGTACCAAGCACAGCCACCGGTAATGCCAAGATGATAGCCGGTTTAATAGGCAACGGAGGTGAAGATGACAGTCCATCAAGAGAATTGGCCCGTTATATTAAAGAAACAGCCGAGCGTTATGTTGACCAGTTAGACGTGAAATTGATTTATCGCCGGGATCGTTATCTGCGCGGAGGAGATCATACCCCTTTTTTACAGCAAGGTTTTACCGCGGTAAGGTTTACAGAAATGAATGAAGATTTTAATCGCCAGCATCAAAGTGTACGCACCGAAAAAGGGGTAGATTATGGTGATTTACCTGATTTTGTTGATTATAATTATGTGCAAAAAGTAGCACGTATGAATCTTTCGGTTTTAGCCAACCTGGCATTAGCCCCGGCTGAGCCGCAAAATGTGGTAGTGCTAACCAGTGGATTAACCAATAATACCGACTTGAAGTGGGATGCCCCAAAAGAAGGTAAAAAACCGGCAGGATATTATATACTGATGCGCGAAACCACCAGTCCGTATTGGGAAAAGAAATATTATGTAACAGGTAACACTGCTAAACTGGATTACTCAAAGGATAATTACTTTTTTGCCGTACAATCAGTTGATGCTGACGGACACGAAAGTTTGCCAATATTTCCAAAACCGGCGAGATAGTCAGGGAATGGTTAGTAGTGATTGACGAAATAGTAGTACTATTAATTAATGCACTCATTACTGACCATAAACCACTCCTATTTACCACACCGTCTCTTTACTTATTGAACATACGGTTTTAACCAACGTAATGCCTTTAACAAATAAAGAAGTGGCTCGTATACTGGATGATCCGTCTGTATACTCTTTCTTTTGGTCAAACTGATAGTAAACACCCATGATTATTGCAAATGCCAGCGGTGCAAGTAACAAAATAAATGGATTTGAGTTTGTAAACAGCTTTTTCATTGTTTGTGATTTTATGATACAAAGAAATAGTTAATTATTGGGCCGGTAAAAAGTATTAGACCAATGACTGTAATTCATAGATGAACCCTTATTTATCATTATTTAGCCTGTTTGTCGGATTTAATAGCCCGTTCATCGGTAAAGTTTACTGTTACATCTAAATAATAGCAGGTAGAAGTAGTGAAAGATTATTTTTGATAGTTATGAAAATGGCTTGGCGTATATTTTGGCATGTAATTATCTGGATATGCATTATTTATTTTTTTGTATTTATAGTTCACAACAATACAAAAATGAGTATGCCGCATATACTAATCGTATTTGTGCTTTATGGAGCTATTAATATTAGTCTTTTCTACTTACACTTTCTGCTATTTATACCACAGTTTTTTAATAAAAAGCGATATGGCTTATATGCGTTGATTATAGTTGTTACAATTATTTTTTACGGCATTGGTAAATATGGAGTAGCTCTTTTATTTGAAAAGGACATATTGGTGCGATATAGAGGTGAAATAATTGGGTTTACATCTTATTTTTTAAGTACCATTTTTGCAAGCCTGGTATTTTTATTTCTAAGCTTCGTACTTAAATTGGGTGCAGACTGGATTTTAAACGAACGCATACAACGAGATCTGGAAAACCAGCGCCTGAGTGCCGAACTGGCCTTTCTAAAATCACAGATCAATCCGCATTTTTTATTTAATTCATTAAACAGCATCTATTCATTAGCCTACCAGAAATCAGACACTACCCCCGACGCTATTTTAAAACTTTCGGAAATAATGCGTTATATGCTATATGAGTGTAATGATAACAAAGTTGATTTAACAAAAGAATTGCACTACCTGCAAAACTTTATCGACCTGCAAAAAATACGGTTTGGAAATAAGGCTTATATCGATTTTAAAATAGAGGGAAAGGTGCGTAATCAAAAAATTGTTCCTTTATTATTAATAGCATTTATTGAAAACGCTTTTAAACATGGTATAGTTAATGAAACACTCTCCCCCATTCGTTTATTAATTACGCTGGATGATGAGCATTTACATTTCTACATACAAAATAAAAAGCATAATAATAACAGGGATTCATCAGGAGGTATTGGTTTAAATAATGTAAAACGCAGACTCGATCTGCTATACTCCGGAAAATATAATTTGGACATTCGTGATGAAGTTGATACTTATACTTGTGAATTATCATTAATTTTATAAGAACGTATTATAAGTACTTAAAAAATAATGAGTCAAATGAAAAGTGAAACGCGATATATTATTATAACTAATAACGCCTTATAAGTTGAATGTATATTGCAAACTAAAGCTGGTAAAATAAAATAAATATAAATGATAAGGTGCCTTGTAGTTGATGATGAACCTTTAGCGTTGCATATATTGGAAGATTATATTTCCAAAGTGCCGTTTTTAGAATTAGTAAAGGCAACAACTAATCCTATTGAAGCATTAACGCTGGTACAGGAGGGTAATATTGACCTTGTTTTTTTAGATGTACAAATGCCCGAACTTACCGGTATCCAGTTTTTAAAGATAGCCAATGGCAAAACAAAGGTAATATTAACAACAGCTTATTCTCAATATGCGCTTGAAGGTTATGAACTGGATGTAGTTGATTATCTGCTTAAACCTATTGCCTTTGATCGCTTTTTTAAATCAGCGCAAAAAGCGCAGGGTATTATTCAACCTAATGTTAAGCAGATTGTTATAGAGCCCATACAACAAGTGCAACAACAACAGCAGGATTTTTTAAGTGATTTTATATTTGTTAAAAGCGAGTACAAAATACAGAAAGTGTATCTGCACCAAATTTTATTTATTGAAGGTTTGAAGGATTACATTTCTATTTTTACTTCAGCTGAACGTATCATTACGTTACAGAATATGAAAAAAATGGAAGATACTTTACCCGAAAAGCATTTTGTACGGGTACATAAATCATATATAGTTGCACTTAACAAAATTGATAGCATTGAGCGAAGCCGCATTTTTATCGGTGATAAAATAATTCCGGTAGGCGACACGTACCGCGATAATTTCTTTAAAATTATAGAAGGTAAAAATATATAGCGGTATAAGCTAAAAGTTGATTTAAGACTTCGGATTTAAGACTATCGGCTAAACTTACTGGCCCAATGCTTTTTTTATCTTGTTTTCCGCTTCCAATACTAATTCTTCTACCGATTTTAAACCAGGTTCTATCGGTTCAAGAACTTCCAGGGTCATTGATGTAAATGTATTTAAAGGATAAATGCCATACCGCACTATCTTCCATGAGTTGTTGATAGCGATAGGTACCAATAAAGCGCCCGGACATTTTTTTAAAATAACGGCTATGCCACCTGCCTGGAAGCTTTTAACTTTTCCATTGGCAGAGCGTGTGCCTTCAGGGAAAATAACGGTTGACCATTTATTTTCTTTCATGCGGGTACCCAGTTTAGCTAATTCCGAAAGGGATTGCCGGGCATCTTTACGATCAATATTAGCGCCGCCACCATATTTTAAATTATAGGATATAGAAGGGATACCTTTGGTTAATTCGATCTTTGAAATAAATTTAGCGTGATATTTACGCAGGAACCAAATAAGCGGCGGTATCTCGAGCAGGCTTTGATGGTTGGCTAAAAAAATAATAGGCCGGTCTTCGGGTAAATGATATTTATTAATAAATGTTACCGTATCTCCCAAAATGTAAATAGTACTGGTTAGGAGCAGGTTTAACAGGTCAACCGACTTTTTATGAGCCGAATAACCTCCAAAACGGTAACATACCCATTGTATAGGCTGAAAAATGCACAGCACTAAGAAAAAAGCGGCAGTAGCGACGGGTGATAAAATATAGCCGAGAAACTTCTTCATGAGTTATTGCAGCTAAAATAAAAATTATTTACTAATTGTTTTTAGGGCAACCGGTTTTCCAACAGTAATAACTTTACCCTTAAAACAGCAGCTACTGTAATTGCATCAGTAATTTCATTATTGCAAACCATATGATACACTTCTTCAAAAGGCACTTTATGAACTTGTAATTGTTCCGTATCTTCCGGTTCTGCTTCAAATTGCGCTAATCCACGGGCAATGTAAATAATGCTTAACTCATCACTTACCGAGTTACTTAAATGCATACGTTGTAACTCGCTCCAATAATTTGCTTTTAAACCGGTTTCTTCTAATAGCTCGCGTTTGGCAGATTCAAGCGGATCTGTCTCTAATGGTCCGCCGCCTTCGGGTAGTTCCCAGCTATACTGGTTTAAGGCAAACCGGTATTGTCCAACCAGGTAAGTATTCAGTTCATCATCTATAGGCAAAATACCTATAGCGGTATTTTTAAAATGTACCTTACCATATATACCAGGGTTGCCGGATGGATTAATAACCTGGTATTCAGTTAAATTTATCCATTTATTATCATAAACATTTTGCTCTGCTGTAATTTTCCAGGGGTTTTCTTCGGGATTGTGCATAGTGCAAAGGTAATTAATGGAGCAATTTGAACACTTTTAAACAAATTAGCTCGTGTAACTTAATCATGTAAAAATACTCTAAGTATTATTATGCGTTATTTTCTTTGTATATTATTTCCACCGGCGGCTGTTCTGACTACAGGGCGTATTGGGGCGTTTATATTAAGTATTATCCTTACCATCTGTTTATGGGTGCCTGGTGTAATCCATGCCATATTGGTAACTAATGATTATTACGCAGCAAAAAGACATCGGCAATTAATGCGTGTAATGAAAAGAAGCAGGTAATAAATATTATTTATTATCACCTTTTAATACTTCTTTAGTTGTACCGCAGGTTACCATACTACCGATGCCATAATATGGATTTTTAATAGTAGCAGTTTCACTTATCCAATAAGCCTTTTTCATAGGGCAATATTGTTTATAAATTGTAGCGGTATTCAATTTAAAAGCTTTTAAAACAATAAATAAATTAGTTGAAAGACTGGCAAAATGCTCCCTTTTATGATCAACGGGATTGCTTTCACTTATATGCCTGCTGTCAAACTCCAGTTTGTTTAAATAGTCAAACCACAGTTTATGCTGCTCCGCAGTCATTTCTTTCTCCGGTACGGCATTTAAAGCGCTGATCATATCCTTTGCCATGTTTTCTGCTTCAATCGCGTTATTGGTCACTAAAGCATTTTTAATTCCTAAATAGGTTTTGGTAACTGTATTTAGTGCAGTGCTTAAAGTAGGAGGATCTGCTTTTACCAGGTTAAAAGCGGATAAAACGATGATCAAAGATAAAATAGCTTTTGATAGTTTCATGGGGTTTAATATTATTGGTAATAAAAAGAGCGATGTTTTGATACATCGCTCTAAGTTATGAATTTTCAAATTAAGCTATTATAATCCAAAAGCTTCTTTTACCTTATCTACATAATCTAATTTTTCCCAGGTAAACAGTTCTACTTCACGTTTTATTTCACTGCCATCATGAGCGGTAAAAGTTTTAGTTACTATCTGGCTTGGTTTGCCAAAATGGCCGTAAGCCGCGGTTTCGCTGTATATAGGGTTACGCAGTTTAAAGCGGGTTTCAATTGCATAAGGGGTCATGTTAAAAATAGCTTCAACCTTTTGAGCAATTTCGCCATCATGTAAACTAACTTTACTGGTTCCGTAAGTATTTATATAAATACCCATTGGTTGTGCTACACCAATAGCATAAGATACCTGTACCAATACTTCGGCACATACACCGGCAGCAACCAGGTTTTTAGCAATATGGCGTGTAGCGTAAGCTGCAGAACGGTCTACTTTTGAAGGGTCTTTACCCGAAAATGCACCGCCGCCATGCGCGCCTTTACCACCATAAGTATCCACAATGATTTTGCGTCCGGTTAATCCGGTATCACCATGCGGGCCGCCAATAACAAATTTGCCGGTAGGATTAATATGGTATTTAATGTCGTTATTAAAAAAGTGCGCGTATTTGGCATATTTTGCTTTAACACGCGGAATCAATATACTGATAATATCCTTACTGATTTTTTCCAGCATTATTTTCTCATCATCAAAATCATCATGCTGGGTTGATATTACAATAGCATCAATACGTACTGGATTGTTGTTATCATCATACTCCAGTGTTACTTGTGATTTAGCATCCGGGCGTAAATATTTTATTTCGGTATTTTCACGGCGAATGGCAGCAAGTTCTAATAATAAAGCATGGGCTATATCTAAAGCCAATGGCATAAAATTATCAGTTTCACTAGTAGCATAGCCAAACATCATACCCTGGTCGCCTGCGCCTTGTTCTTCTTTTGCCTGGCGTTCAACACCCTGATTAATATCTGGTGATTGCTCGTGAATGGCTGAAAGCACACTGCATGAACTGCCGTCAAACATATACTCACCTTTAGTATAACCAATACGGTTAATAACTTCGCGGGCTATTTTTTGTACGTCTAAATAAGCTTTTGATTTTACTTCGCCGGCTAAAAAAACCTGCCCGGTAGTAACTAATGTTTCACAAGCTACTTTTGAATCAGCATCAAAAGCTAAAAAATTATCAATTAAGGCGTCCGATATCTGGTCGGCAACTTTATCAGGGTGTCCTTCCGACACGGATTCTGATGTAAATAAATAGGGCATAGTATTTAAATGTGATTTAAAATGTAATAAATAATATTTAAATGGGATTGAAATAAAAAAGGAAGCATGGTTTTAGCACTTTTTTATGTGGTTGCAATCCAATCCGTCCCAATAGTTATCGAAACGAATAATTAAATCAGTCCACTTTTAGACGCCAAAAATAAAACAATATTTTACAAAACAGAAAATACATTTACTTTTGGAGCCTAATAATTATTTAGTTGAAACGGAAAGCTTTATTTATTGTAAACCCGGTATCGGGGGGTAAAAAAAAGGACGGCTTGCCGCAACTGATACAAAAACATTTAGATGCAGCTATATTTGATGCCCGTATAATATTTACCAATGGTGTATCACATGCCCGTCAACTAACAAAAAAGGCAGTTGTTGATAATTATGACCTGGTTATTGCTGTAGGCGGCGATGGTACAGTAAATGAAGTAGCATCCGCGCTGACAGGTACAAATACTACATTAGGAATAATACCTTTCGGATCGGGCAATGGATTATCCCGCTTTTTGAATATACCAATGGATATTAAAAAAGCTATTGAAAGCTTGAATATCGGTCGTACGGAAGTTATTGATTCGGCTCAGGCAAATGGCCATTCCTTTTTTAATATGGCAGGTATGGGTTTTGATGCTCATATCAGCGAGGTCTTTTCACATGAAAAAAAACGGGGATTTATTACTTATATAAAATCGTCCTTCCAGGAGATAACAAAGTACAAACCTCAAAATTATCGTATAAAAATTGACGGCGCTTTGTATGAACGCGAAGCATTTATGCTAAGTTTTGCTAACTCGTCACAATATGGAAATAACGCGCATGTATCACCCCATGCTTCTGTTCAGGATGGTTTGATAGATGTGTGTATTATAAAAGCATTCCCATTATGGCGTTTTCCCGAAATGGGGCTTCGTATGTTTACAAAAACTGCCGATAAATCCGGTTTTGTCGAGATCATTCGTGGTAAAAATATCCAGATCGAACGGGAACAGCCCGGACCCATGCATCTGGATGGCGAACCACATAATTTTGGTACAGCCACCGAAATAAACGTGCTCCCTAATTCGTTAAAAATTATTGTAGGAGAAAATTATAAGTCTTAAGTTCATAGTCTTATATAATAGACCCATTAAAAGAACAGTTTTTTTAATGACTAATGACTAATGACCATTGACTAAAAAAGATCATGTCAAAGAAAAATAAGAATTTTACCGGTGTAGTTTATTCAACAGATCCAGATTTTCAATACCGGGAGGATAATGATCCTGAATTGGGTGCGTTACCTCCCCGGCAACAAAACCTCAAAATTTACCTGGATCGAAAAGGAGGAGGGAAATTAGTAACCCGTGTTACCGGTTATATAGGTACTGTAGCGGAATTGGAAGAGATTGGGAAAAAGCTAAAATCAAAATGCGGCGTTGGGGGTTCAGCTAAAGATGGTGAAATATTAATACAGGGCGATTTTAGAGATAAAGTACTTACATTATTATTAGCTGATGGTTTTAAGGCCAAAAAAGCCGGGGGATAAGTTGATAAGTTACAGTTTGGCAGTTCCCAATTAGCAAATTATACTTAAATTTAAAACGTTTAACGCCATTCAGTTGCCAACTAAAAATAACCAACTGGCAAATGCCGGCTTTCTCATAAATATTTAGATATTTACGCGTAATAAAACAAACGTGAATTTCGTTTGTTGAAATATATAACAGTCAACTTGTTGTGTTGAGAAAAGAGGGGAGATGAATATGCTGCTGTGCTATAATAAATGATAAATTATAAAATACAATAATTAGCTGTTTTTAATATATACATATAAGTCTTTGCTTAATCCTATATACAGCTGATAAATAATGATAAGGTAACAAAGGGTAAATAATCAGGCAGTACTTTTGTGAAAAATTAAAAATGTGCCCGTTTCGGCCAGTTCTAATTGCAAATCGACTTATAAATTTTAACTATATCAGGTTAGTTACATATTTTTATAAGTTATTGCTTGCTATTATAAAAAATAATGGGTTTTATTGTAAAAAAATAGCAGGCAATCGATTATTTGTAAGATTTAGGTGATAAAAACTAAATATAACTTTTTTTGTAGCTGAAATAATAAATTAAAGTGTAGCAAAATTATTTTTTTATTTCATTTAAATTATAATTTTGTTATCCGCTAAAAGCAATTAACTAACTAGAATAAATAAACAAAACAAACTAAAAACTAAAATTTAAAGTAATGGCAAACGCACCAACAAAACCAACTACAACACCTAAAAAAGAAAGCTCAAGTGCATCTGGTATATTTGCAACATTGGCTATACCAATTTGTATTGTTATATCAATTTGCATATTCATGTTCATCCTGGGTGATCCAAGTCATTTTAAAGGAGGTGACACAAGTTCAGCTGGTGAACCAAGTGATATATTTGGAACTGTACATAAAGGAGGCGTTTTAGTACCTCTGGTTATGTCATACGTATTAATGGTAATCGTTTTCTCTATCGAAAGGTTTATCGTTATTGGTAAAGCTTCAGGTACCAGCAGCGTTGATTCTTTTGTTAAAAGAATACAAGCTTTCCTTAACACTGGTAATATTGATGCAGCTACTGCAGAATGCGACAAACAACAAGGTTCTGTTGCTAATGTGATCAAAGCAGGTTTGAAAAAATACAAGGAAATGGAAGCTGACGCAACATTAGACGTTGATCAAAAAACTTTAGCTATCCAAAAGGATATTGAAGAAGCTACTGCTTTGGAAATGCCAATGTTAGAGCAAAACTTAACCATTATCGCTACGTTGGTATCAATTGGTACATTAACCGGATTGTTAGGTACGGTTGTGGGTATGATTAAGGCCTTCGCTGAGTTATCAGGCGCAGCTACAAATACAGCAGCTTTATCAGCAGCTATCTCTGAAGCATTGGTTAATACAGCAATGGGTATCACAACTTCAGCTTTATCAATTGTAATGTATAACGTATTTACATCAAAAATTGATGGTTTAACTTATGCCATTGACGAAACAGGATTCAGCATTGTACAAACTTTCGCTGCATCACATAAAAACAAATAAATTTTAGTGTTAATAACCCCGGCCTAATGGTTATGGGCCGGGAGTAATAATTGAATTAATAACACTATATTTAAAAATAAATATTATGCCTAGAGTAAAAGTAGCAAGAAAGAGTACAGCAATTGACATGACCGCCATGTGCGATGTGGCATTTCTGTTGCTTACCTTCTTTATATTATCAGCAAAACCTAAAACCGAAGATCCGGTTAAAGCAGAGGTGCCTGCTTCAATAGCGAAAGAGGCGATCCCTGAAACGGATTACCTGATCATAACAGTTGGTGGGGGTAAAGCTTTCTTTACAATTGAAGGTGATGATGTACGCAGGGAAACGATAAAGGCCATGGCCGATCAATATAAAATTCCATTTACACCTGCACAGATCAATACTTTCGTGCATACTGAGTCTTTTGGTGTGCCGTTGAGTACTTTGCCGCAATTTTTAAGTCTTAATCCGGCCGAAAGGATAGCCTATAAGCAACCTGGTATACCGGTTGATACAACTGAAAATAATGATTTATGGAAATGGGTAAACCAGGCGCGTAAGGCTAATGCTTTATTGCATAACAAGGACCCGCGGGTAGCTATAAAAGGAGATAGTAGGGAAGAATACCCTACTATTAAGAAAATTATTATGACTCTGCAAAAACAACACGTAGATAAATTTAGTTTAATTACATCGCTTAAAACGGTGTCAAAATAAAAAAACATGGCAGAATTAGATACCTCCGGCGGGGGTAAAAAAGGCGGCGGTAAAGTAAGGAGCAAAAAGGCGTCAACCCGTGTGGACTTAACAGCCATGGTGGATTTAGCCTTCCTTCTTATTACCTTTTTTATCCTTACAACTACACTCCAAAAGCCAAAGGCAATGGACCTGGTTATGCCGGATAAAGATGAAAAAACAAATCAGCAATTGCCTGTAGCGGCTTCCAGAACCCTTACCTTATTGTTAGGCTCTAATAATAAATTGGAATGGTATTTAGGAGAGACCGGCAAAACAGCACCAACTGTTGATAATTACGGGAAAAATGGTTTGCGTAAACTTTTGTTTGAAAAAAGTAAAGAAGTATTGCAAGCCACTGGTAAAGACATGTTCGTAATTATCAAACCAAGTGATAAAGCTAACTACAATAATGTGGTAACAGCAATGGATGAGCTGAATATTGTAGGTAATCAATCACGGGCGATAGTTGATATTACACCTCAGGAAATTGAACTGCTTAAAAGAGACGGGTTATATTAATTAGATTTATAAATAAAAAATTAACGTTACAATTTAAAGCTTAAAAAATGCCAGGAAAATTAGACATATTAAAGCAAGAATGGATTGACGTTGTTTTTAACGGCCGTAACAAAGCTTATGGCGCCTATGAATTAAGGAAAAATAACCCGCGGAATACCAGCCGCGCTCTTTTATTCGGTGCTATATTTTTCATATTTGTTATATCGTTACCAACAATTATCAATAAACTTCAGGGATTTATTCCTAAGGCTCAGCCGAAAGTGAAGATAACAGACATCGTGTTAACTCCACCCCCGCCTGACCCTAAAAAACCACCTCCGCCACCACCGGAGCCACCTAAACCTAAGGTTGACCAGGTGAAATTCCCTCCTCCGGTAGTAAAACCGGATAATGAGGTAAAGGAAGAACCACCTACACAAAAACAATTGGCGGTTGCTGATCCTGGCCAAAAAGACATTAAGGGTGATCCGAATGCGGATATCAAAATTGATGAACCGGTAGGTACTTCAGAGGTTAAGCAGGTTACTGAGGACGTAAATAAAGTTTACGAATCAGTAGAAAATGAACCTGCATTCCCGGGTGGTATCCAAAAGTTTTATGATTACTTAGGTAAGGCTATCCGCTACCCTGCTGTAGACAGGGAGAACAACGTAACTGGTAAAGTTTTCGTTCAGTTTGTTGTGGAGAGAGATGGAAGTTTAACAGATGTAAAGGCTTTACGTGGGCCAAGCCAAACCTTATCGGACGAAGCCGTAAGGGCGGTAAAAGCTTCACCAAAATGGACACCAGGTGTACAAAACGGACGTAAGGTTCGTGTACAATATACTGTTCCAGTAAACTTTACATTAAATTCTGATCAGTAAAATAATGCCATTTACATTCCATAATAAGCAAAAATCGCTCAAAAGGCGGTTTTTGCTTATTTTAGGAGTAATAACATTTATTTGTTTTTTTGCTCTGGGCCTTATGGTCATTTTTTGGGATGGTATAGCTCAGCAATTGCCTGCTTACCAGCGTAAAATATTTGGTGGGATGCTCATTATATATTCAGTATTGCGCTTTTCACGCATATTTAAAAAAGAGGAAGATGAATAAGTTAAAGTTGACTTTGTGGATTTTTTTCGCTTTTTTTATCGTCCAATCCTGTAAGCAGAAAGCAAATAATGCAGCCCAGGAAGAAGAAACGCTTGGAGTGGGTACAGCTAAGTTTGCTGCTGATGAGTCATTTCAACCCATAGTGGATGAAGAGAAATATGTTTTTACGCAACTAAATAATAAAGCAAATCCCATCATTACTTATAGATCAGAAAATGATGTTTTACGGCTTTTGTTAGATGATAGCCTGCGACTGGTTATTCTCTCGCGGAATTTAAATGCGGAGGAAACTAATGTTTTAACCAGAAGGACATTATCACCTGAAATTAACCGGTTTGCTATTGACGCGGTTGCATTAATTGTAAACCAATCGTCAACTGATACGTTAATTACCGTAAATGAATTAAAAAAAATGCTGAACGGACAAACTAAAACAGGTACAAATATCGTTTTTGATAATCCGAACTCTAGTTTGGTAAGATATTTGAAAAGTTTTTCTGG
>JAQBOY010000304.1 GCA_028287805.1 Mucilaginibacter sp. | reverse complement strand
TAATGTGTTGTGTGAGGGGCGTTTCCATGTTACTATTTATATTCTTTTAATATTTCATCCAGTTTATCGTTGGTTAAATCCTTGTACAGATCATCATTAATCATTAAAGCCGGGGCATGATCGCAGGTACCCAGGCAAGGATTAGGTAAAAGGGTAAACCTGTCATCGGCAGTGGTTTCTCCGAATTTGATATGCAGCCGGGCGTTCAGGTGCTCATAAATGTTTTCATAGCCCATTACATAGCAGCTGATACTATCGCATAGTAAAATAATATTCCGGCCCACCGGCTTACGGAAAATGAGGTTATAAAATGTTGCCACACTATCCAGTTCTTCGGCAGACATATCCATATGGCTTGCAATAGCATGCAGGCTTTCATCCGAAATCCATCCACGATGATTCTGCACAATTTTTAATGCCTCTATACAGGCAGCTTTCCGAATGGGAACGAGCGCAATCTCATGGTCTATCTTCATTATTTCTTCTGTTGATAGCATATCTTTTTTATTTTATCTAACTGGAAAATTGTATCCTGTTTCTTTTTTGAATTCTTTAACTTCTGCTCCCTGCATCTTTCACCGGTCAATATCGGCCAGTACATAATCCATGCTTCCTAAAATGGATAGCAAGTCGGCAACCGTATATCCCTTGCTGATATAGGGCAGCATTTGCATGTGCGGAAATGAAGGCGTTCGGATTCTGACTCTGTAGGGCGAAGTATTGCCATCACTGGTGAGGTAATAACTGTTGGCTCCTTTGGTGGCTTCAATACAACTCATGGCTTCGCCGGCGGGAATTACCGGCCCCCAGCTTACATTTAAAAAATGGGTAATGAGTGTTTCAATATCCAGCATGGTGTTTTTTTTGAGAGGTGGCGTAGTTAAGGGATGATCGGCCTTATAATTTCCTTCAGGCATATTTTTCAGGCATTGATCAATAATGCGCAGGCTTTGCCACATCTCTGCAACACGCACCTTAGCTCTATCATAACAATCACCATTTTGCGCTGTTGGAATATCAAATTCAAAATTTTCATAACCAGAATAGGGTTGCTTTTTTCGGAAATCCCATTCAAATCCACAGGCGCGTAAGCCAGGGCCGGTTACACCCCATTCTATGGCTTCTTCTAATGTGTAGATGCCAATACCCACTGTTCGGGCTTTGAAAATACTGTTACGCATCACCAACTGATCGTATTCTTTCAGGCGTTTTGGGAAATAAGTAACAAAATCGCCCACCAATTTATCCCAGCCATTCGGTAAATCCTGGGCAACTCCCCCAATTCTGAACCAGTTAGGGTGCATTCTGGCTCCACAAATAGCTTCAACAATATCAAATATCTTCTCCCTGTCGGTGAACATGTAAAATACGGGTGAAAGCTGCCCCAAATCCTGTGCAAAAGTACCGTACCATACCAAATGGCTTGCAATTCGGAAGAGCTCGCATAGCATTATGCGCATTACTTTTGCCCTTTCGGGGATGTTAATGCCGGCCAGTTTTTCGACAGCCAGTAAATAAGCCAGGTTGTTCATTACGCCACCCAGATAATCTACCCGGTCGGTGTAAGGTATATAGGTATGCCATGACTGGCGTTCGCCCATTTTTTCTGCTCCGCGATGATGAAAACCAATATCAGGAACAGCATCAACAATATCTTCACCATCTAACTGAAGAATAATGCGTAAAACGCCATGTGTACCAGGATGCTGAGGGCCAAGGTTGAGGAACATAAAATCGGCATCTTCACTCTGCCTTTTTAAGCCCCAATCTTCCGGTCGGAATTGTAAGGCACCCTGTTCACGATCTTGTTTTTCATCCCAAAGTTTAAAGGGCCCCATTTCGGTAGCCCTTGCAGGATGCTCTTTTCTCAAAGGATGGCCTTCCCAGGTCAGCGGCATCAGAATACGACGTAAATGAGGATGGCCTTCGAAATTGATGCCGAACATATCATAAATTTCACGTTCATACCAATTGGCATTTTTCCATAAGGAACTGATAGATGGCATGGATGGATAATCGCCGTGTAAAGCTACCTTGAGGCGGATAAAGACATTCCGTTTAAATGAAAACAAATGATATACAATGGTAAAACCTGAAGATGGCGTTCCATTTTTATTGGCCCGGCTTCGCTCATCAATAGCGCAGAGATCATACAGTAATTCAAAAGGATGATGGATGGTGTGTTTGAGATAGCTAAGTACCTGTGTTATATTCTCTTTTGCAACCCATAAAGTAGCCACCTCATCAACTGTAAGTTGCTGAGTAAAAACAGACTCTCCGAATCCGGCGGTCAATTCTTCTGGCAAGCCTGAATGGTTATCCATGCTTTTAAACTTTATTGGGTTATATAAATACTAATTACCTATTTTAAATCTTATTTAAATTTCATCAGGGGAACGGAAATCGATCATCTTTTTCCGTTCCTCCCTTTTTGCTTCTTTCATTGATACTTGTTCGGGCTTTATAACTCCCTGGGGGCCGATGGCCCAGCTTAAAGGCCTTTGCTCTTTGCCTACCGAGGCAGCCAACAGCATTAATCCCTGCATAAAAGCGTCAGGCCGGGGCGGGCATCCGGGTACGTATACATCCACAGGTAAAAACTTATCTACCCCTTGTACAACACTGTAAATATCATACATACCGCCCGAGTTGGCGCAAGAGCCCATGGAGATAACCCATTTAGGTTCCATCATTTGCTCGTGCAAACGTTTAATGATAGGAGCCATTTTTACAAAAACAGTTCCGGCTATAACCATTACATCAGCTTCACGGGGAGTACCGCGTATTACTTCTGCTCCAAAGCGTGCAACATCATATTTGCTGGTTAAACTGGTGGCCATTTCCACAAAACAGCATGAAAGGCCAAAATGAAATGGCCACATCGAATTTTTCCGTCCCCAGGCAAGCAAATCCTGAACTGTGGTAAGCATAACACTTTGCCCCACAGACTCTTCAAAAGAACCGGTTCCTTTTAGCGCATTTGCCGGTTCAGCCGGATTACTGAGCCACCATTTCATATTACAGGTTTCTTTAGGTTTAGTTTTTGATAAGCTTTCAGAATTTTCTTCCCGTCAGGGCCAAAATCCAATGCTCCAATGCTCCACTCATAAATTAATACGGCAAACAGCAACCCAATAAAAATACAAATGCTAAAATAGCCTGGCCATCCTAATTCTTTAAAGGCTAAGGCCCATAAAACGATAAACACCACTTCTATATCAAAAATGACAAATATCATGGCAACCAGGTAAAATTTGGCCGAAAAACGCAGTCTTGCCGACCCGGTTTCTAATATGCCCGATTCGTAAGGCTGACCAGTGGCCCTATCTGCATGCCGTTGTCCCAGGAAATAGGAAAGTGAAATAATGAGGGTCATTAAGACTAAAACAAAAGCACTATAAACTATAAATGGCCAAAACGGTGCACTGGGTGGGCTTGATACATTCATAATTACTATATTAATTATAAAACAACCTAACTAAACTGCTTTTGCTCTCCTTAATTATTAGCGCAGGAATTATAAATAATAAATTATACGGCGCCTTTAATGTAATGCTCCATATTTTCGATAATGAATTTTTGTTCTTCGATGATGTATTTCACCACATCGCCAATAGAAACAATACCCATTAATTTACCATCATCAATTACCGGCAAATGTCTTGTAAATTTATTGGTCATTAACCTCATGCAATCTTCTATGGTATTACCAGAAGATACTACAGCTGGCTTTTCTGTCATAATTTCCCCGATCAGGGTTTCTTTAGATGCTTTCCCTTTCAGGATCACTTTACGGGCGTAATCTCTTTCCGTAAAAATACCGATGAACTCCCCGTCGTCCATCACTAAAAGAGCGCCTATGTTTTTTTCAACCATTAATTCCAGTGCTTCAAAAACAGTAATATCCGGGCTTATAAAAATTGGGGATTGGCTTTTAGCTTGTAAGATATTTCTCACTTTTCCCATAATGAACTCCTTTCTGGTTAGTTAGGTTAGGAAATAATTGGTAATAATTAAGTCGGTAATAATTGGTAATAATAAAGTTACTTAATTATTAAGTAAAAAAAAATTAAATTAAATAAAAGGTGAACCAAAATTAAGCTTACAACATGAGCTGGTGGAGATCGTGACGCCGTTTGCGGCGCAGCCGCAGCAAGGACGTAAAAATTAGCGAAAAAGAAATTTGTTGCAGATTATTAAATATTTAAATGAAAATCAATGAGTTGTATACAACTGTTAATATTGTTCATATGATAACTATTATCAAATAATGAAATCTGTTTAAATAAGGTAGTTAATTTTTTTTATAATGAGGACTTATTTTATCTTTACATCAAATGAAACCTTCTTACAATACTTGCCTGTTGATAGATGATAGTTATATTGATAATTACATTAATCAAAAATTATTAGTAAAA
>JAQBOY010000219.1 GCA_028287805.1 Mucilaginibacter sp. | reverse complement strand
TCATATTATTTTTTAATGAACATGAGGCTCAAAAAACAAACCGAACAGATTCTGCATGATCATACTGAACCGGATAATTATATCGCCCTGTCCCGCCTGTCAAAAATAGAACGGGTTACACTTAAAGAAATATTTAAGATCATTGAAAATTTCCAGTCTAAGATAAGAGTGGAATTTACCAATAGTATTTTGGGCTAATGAAAAAAACGGCCTCTAATAAGCCTATTTATCCACATAGTTTTTTTCAGTAAACAGCAACCCAAATTCGGCCGCGGGTGCTTTATCTGTTGATTTATGATGCACTTTATGGGCCCGGCGAATATTTAACAAATATTTATTGTTGGTTTTAAAGGCCCCGAATCGGTTATGAATAAACCAGTCATGAAAAATAAAATAAATTGTACCATATATACTTATCCCCGTACCTATAAAAAAACCATAATCCAAGCTTTGATGTCCTCTCCACATTAACCAAAGTGCAAAGGCGGCAAAACTTATACTAAAAATATCGTTTAACTCCAGCCACCCATGTTTTTCCCTATGATGCGTTTTATGAATAAACCATAACGGCCCGTGAAATAAATATTTATGTATAAACCACGAAAAAGCCTCCATCCCTGCAATGGTAAATAGCGTAATCAATATATCACCTAAAATTTGCATGCGTTACCTGATAATAAACCTCTTTTCCAATCAATTAGTTTATTTTTTTAATGCTGCTAATAACAGGTATAGGTAAACCCGCTTGTTCTCCATTAACCGGATACCGCCATCTGCTGTTGAAAAGTTATAATAATAAATTCTGCCGGCCGCAAAACAGCAACTCCAATCGTAATATTCATCAAACCATTCAATATATCATCCGCAGTCATTGTAGCCCCTAATCCGCAACTAACGAAAAAGGCGTCAACAGGTGTTGCGCCCTGTAAACCTCCTTCTTTCCATATGTTGGTTAAAAAACTTCCGATCATCGTCTTAACAGCTTCCCATGTATTTTTATCATTAGGTTGAAAAACATAAGTCTGCGCGGCAAGCTTGCATGATTGTTCAATCATCATCATTGTCCTCCTTACCGACAAATATCTCCAGTCACTACTGTTTCCATCCAATGTCCTTGCTCCCCAAACCAAAATACCCATCCCAGGAAAAACCCGGATGGTATTGATAGATTTACCTGAAACAACGTCTACATTTAAACTCGCCTGCTGACTGTCAGTTATTTGTATAGGCAATGATACTGCCCCGGCTATAGAGGCATTTGCCGGAGCCTTCCAAACTCCTTCATAATTATCCGTAGTTGTCATTACTCCCGCCATTGCTCCGCTTGGTGGAAGAATATTAACATCAGTTAAAATATAATTTATGATGCTGCTATATGTTTTACTGGCATTGAGCAAGGCATTATGGTATTGGTTCACTGTTAATGCGGCGCCCGTTGGACTTTCGATGTTGCCTAAAATAATTGCCACACTTTGATCAGGATTGCCGGCAGGATTGATCAATGGCGCCAGTTGCCTTACATCGCCACCAAAAAGATTGGTATAATCTATCTCCTGGTTTTGCATAACAGATGTACCGATAAAAGGATAATAGGCAGTACCATAGTTCAGTCCTATTATACCGGTATTGTTTCTGAATGTTACAATATCGTTCATATACATAACCGGGTCAGGATTTTTAGCCCCAATCACATCAAAAACACAAATCGCGGTTTGCATATCATTACTTTGCAAAAGCATTTCCTTCATTAGGGTCCCGTTGTCGGCTATTGACAGCAACGTAGCTTCCGGGCAGATATACATGGTGGGTTCCTGCTCATTTTTTAATAAAGCAAGTCCATTAGTTAAATCTGCCAAGTGCACATTGTGATTGATAAGCTGATCGCCGGGGTTTATCGGATTCATTGACGGCCTGCCATAAGTACCAACAGAAACAATATAGGCATCACCACCACCATTTTGATAAAAAAGCCTGATACTGTTATAGAAATAATAAATGGTATCAGGATCAGGCACGATAGAATAATAAGCATTATTAATGACCATGTAATCATTACCTGCAGGCATACTTTTTTGCTGAATAAGGTAATACTGTGGCTGATATTGTTTTGCCGTACTTGTTGGCGGCGATTGGTCAGGATAACAATAAATTGACTGAAACTCTGCGAACGAAGTTATTTTCTGAGGTATATTTATATATGATTTCCCTTCGTACATCGCCTGCGGGGTATAACCAATAAAAGCAGGAACGGCGGTAGCTACCGGTACAACCGAATTTGGGAAGGCATTTACTTCGTTTATGTATACCCCCGGAGATTTAATGTTTGATAAGTTCATTAAATTATCATTTTATTAATTCATTCCCACATGCCCCTTAACCGATTCAAATATCTTTTGCGAATCAAACCCAACGCCGTTCTTAAAAACGAGCTCTGTTTTACGTATGTTTTTAATATCATTGGTTAAGTCGCCATCTATCAATACCAGGTCCGCTTTTTTCCCCGCAGCCACAGTGCCTATCTCATTTTGCCGGCCTAAATAAACAGCGCCATTTAACGTACATATTTTTATAGCCTGTTCAGGGGTAAAACCACCATCTACCAGCAATTCTATTTCGCGGTGATTGGAGTATCCGCTTACAACGCGCCCTGCTCCTGTTGGGTCAGTTCCGGCAACCAATAAGCCTCCCAAATCATAATATTGTTTTTCCCAGGCCTGATTCTTTTTAAACAATTCAATACTGGCCTGGTCATGGTTCTGGCTGGCCTGCCACCTTTTTTCTACCAGGTCTCTCGCTTCGGTAGTAAGTGCAACCTCTCCTCCTCCCGGCACCATTTCATGCCCGGTTGATGGTTCAAAAACAGTAAGCGTTGAGGTGAGCGCCACATGTTTACTAATCATATACTGTTGTAAACTTTTCATTTTAGGGCTGTTTACAGGCAGCTTTATTAATGATTGCCGTTCCTCACTATCATTAACCTTATCTTCTGTTTTTAAGCTGTCAAAATCAGAGCTTGCCATAAAGCCATGTTCCAAATCATCAATTCCGGTTTCAGCGGCTTCGCGGTAAGTAACAGCGCCAATATGCCCGGTTACCTTCATGTGCCTTTTATGCGCCTCTTTTACTACCGCGGCCATATCAGCTTTGGTAGCATGCACATACATTTTAAAGGAAGTGCAACCCCTGTCGGCCCAAAACTTTACGGTAGCGGCAGCGTCTTCCGGGCCTTTAATCACATTAAGGGCGGGTATATCATAACCTTGTTCCTCAATATAAGGCGCGGTCACATCCATATCGGGTCCAATGGTTTTGCCTTCATTGATCATCCGCTTAATGGCCAGGTCTGTTTGCGGTTCAATGCTTCCCGCGGTTCTAATGGTTGTAGCCCCTCCTGCCAAATATAAACGTGGAAAAGAATAAGGCATTTCGGCAATATTAAAGAAAGTTCCGGCTGGTACGGTATAATATAAATGCTCATGCAGCATCACTAAACCGGGTATAAGTGTTTTTCCGGTGCCATCAATAATTTGCGCTCCTGCCGGTGGTTTAATCTTTTCAGCATCGCCCACTTCCTGTATTTTTCCATTATTGAATATAACGGTTTGATGTAGTTGAGCAGCTTTACCAGTGCCGTCAATTAACTTTACATTAGTAATGGCAACTGTAGGTGCATTTACTTTGATAAAGGGAGTTACCTGCGGCGTAAATTGCTGCGCGAAAGTATTTAACCCCAAAACTGATAACATCAGGACAAAAAATAACCAGCTCTTTTTCATGATGACAAATTATGAAATTTTCCGGTTAATCTTTATTCAATATCTTTAGTTAAAGCAAATGAT
>JAQBOY010000210.1 GCA_028287805.1 Mucilaginibacter sp. | reverse complement strand
GCATATACAATAGGTCATTGTCAATTATAAACCATTTATTCTAATTCTTTAGTATGCCATAAATTGAATCAAAAATCTGATCAGTTATAGGCGTGTTTTTTATGTTTAAATTACAATGAACAACAGTACTTGCGACTTAAAATAAATGAAGATGGCGGAATTAAACCGACCGTTCAGCTTTACCAAAAAACAAACAGTATTTCAAATCATGGATATCAAGTTTAACTACATCATTATCGTTCTGTTTTTTAACGCGTTAATAAGCCAGGCGCAGGAAAAACGTGGGGCTACTATTCCCTGGGCAACTTACGAGGCAGAGGATATGAAAACAACCGGAACTATCCTGGGTCCCAAATACGATCCATACCAGGTTGAAACCGAATCGTCAGGACAAAAATGCGTAAAGTTCAATGCCAAAGGCCAGTTTGTTGAATTTACCGCTGCTGCAGATGCCAACAGTATCGTGATCAGGTTTAGCCTTCCCGACAGTCAGAATGGGAACGGTACAAATTCCACACTTGGCATATATGCAAATGGAAAGCTTATTAAAAATTGCAGGATCACGTCGCACTACGCTTGGCTTTATGGAAAATATCCTTTTACAAATAACCCGGGTGCAGGGGTACCCAGGCACTTTTATGATGAAGTAAGGATAAAGGATATGAAAATCCGCAAAGGCGACCTTATCCGCATAAAACGGGAAGATCAGGAAGGAGACGATGCAGATTATAGTATAATTGATTTGGCTGATCTGGAAAATATTGCACCACCATTAAAGGCCCCTGCTAATTCATTGTCAATTACCAACAAAATTTTTGGGGGAAGTGACTTGTCTGCGGACTATACCCAGGCGTTCAAAAACTGCATAGCTAAGGCTGCAGAGACCGGAAAACAGGTCTGGATCCCTGTCGGTACGTTTAAAATTACCGGGGATATCGATGTGCCGGCAAACGTAACCATTCAAGGAGCAGGTATGTGGTATTCGACCTTAGCTGGTGATGAAGCACTTTACTCCGACATGAATAAACGGGTAAGATTAAAAGGAGATGGCAACAACATCCATCTGGCTGATTTTGCTATTACCGGGAAACTGAATTATAGAAAAGATAATGAACCCAATGATGGTATTGTGGGGTCCTACGGTACAAACTCTACGATTTCACGGATTTGGATTGAACACACGAAGGTAGGCATGTGGATAGAAAATTCCCAAAATTTAACAGTTACCGATTGCCGCATGCGAAATACCATGGCGGATGGTATAAATTTTTGTGTGGGTATGAGCAAATCTACTATAAAAAACTGCTCAACACGAGGCACAGGCGATGATTGCTTTGCTATCTGGCCTACTACATTTCGCACCCAGCAATTTTCACCGGGGCAAAACCTGATCATTAATTGTACGGCTCAACTGCCATTTTTGGCAAATGGGGCCGCAATTTATGGGGGTGAAAGCAATAAAATAAGCCATTGTTCTTTTGTTGATATTTCCCCGGGTTCAGCTATTTTAATCAGCACCACTTTTCCAACTGAAAGTAAAGACAAAAGCATCAATAATAATTTCAGTGGCACAACGGTTATTGAAGACTGCGACATCAAAACAAGCGGCGGCTTTGATCATGATTGGGATTGGCGTGCTGCTGTTGAAATTTGTGTTGATAAGCGCAGCATTAAGGGGATTGAAATGCGTAACTTGAATATCGTTAATAGTTTATCCAATGGATTAAGTGTAATTGCTAAAAACGTGGGTGAGCAAATCGGCGTGTTAGCAAATACTACCCTGCAAAACGTGAACGTTTCCAACTATGGAATTGGTGTAAAAGACAGGTATGGGTTATATATTTCAAGTGGAGCCCATGGTAGTTTGGGTATTAAGAAATCGAATATCCGTGAAATTAAGAATGTATCCGACAATTTTTCGATCGTTCAATAAGGCAGCTATTGTTTCTGAGTCACAAGAAACAAGGCCCCATATAAACAATTGTTAAAGAGTAACAAGGGTGAGGATCTTATAATTTTTTCATATTTACTTTAGGCATTGCCCTATAATATTGGGGGTATCTATCTGCTTCCGGCAACTCAAGTGGCTTTTCAACTATGGAGGGGGGCACCTATACTGGCACGGCGGGTATTTAATAGTCTGTGTAATTGTGAGTACTTACGGCATCGGATTTATCCTCCACTACAACTGCCTGATTTTTAATATTATCATGCTGATAAGAAGTTGAAGGGAATAAAGGCAAATGCGTTGCCAAATTAAGTTTGATTTGCTGAATTTATTTTAAATTTAGTGAAAAAGTATGATATGGAAACTAAACGTAAGGTTCAAAGTCTTGGGTTATTAAGGGCAGTAGCAGTTTTAATGGTTGTTTTATGCCATTTCGGCAAAGCGCTAACAAAAGATAACATATTTGGACACTTGTTTAATCTGTTTTACGAATATGGTAAATATGGGGTCCAAATCTTCTTTGTTGTATCTGGCTTCATAATCCCACTTAGTATGGATAAGGCGAAATATAAAATTAAATATTATTTTAACTTCCTATTGAAGAGGGTCTTGCGACTACACCCCCCATATCTACTTGCTCTGCTAATCACCCTAATCTTAGCAATACTTGCAAGCCATTTTAAGCACGTCCCATTTAGCGAAACTCCAGCATCCATTACAAAGAGCCTTTTCTATTTAGTAGCGCCTGCCGAAAATCCGGTTTTTTGGAGTTTGAAGATTGAAGCCGAATATTATATTTTCATCGGACTGTATTTTATTATCTTAAGCAGGTTTACTAAACTGACAATTTACATAAGCATTCCCTTATTGATTTTTATCAGCCAAACTGTACTTATAGACTATATTCAACTTTTCAATTTTATCATTTTCTTTTTAATTGGAACCATGGGTTATTTAATTTACACCAAAAACAACAGCAAGGTTCTTGAATATGTAGCTCTTATTTGCTTGATTAGTAGTTCATTTTATTTCTATGAAATTGGAGCCGCTATTGCTTCTTTATTTACAATTGCGGTAATTTTATTTTATAGAGGCGGGGTACCGAAAGCTTTTGATTTTTATGGTGAAATCTCTTATTCAGTGTACCTAATACATTTTCCAATTGGCATTAAATTATTGAACCTGGCAACTCGCCATTTCAATACTAACCTTTATTGGATATTATTTTTAATTGCAAATATTGTTGTATCAGCTCTTGCTTTTATATTTTGGAAATTTGTTGAAAAGCCCTCCGCCGACCTTTCTAACAAAATAAAATATGGTGAAAAAGAGCCAAAGCCTTTACCTGTATAGCGTAAGTATAGTATCGAAAGCTTTCTCCCCTACCTGGTCGAAGTATGCAGAGCGGGTTAGAGGTGAAAAGGCTACTTCGTCCTAAAATACATTAAGCTTTCAGCTTAATTGAGCTTCGATATTAGTCCACACATATTGTTGGCATCTCCTTTAGCGCGAAAATCCTCCGTCATGCCGGATTTATTTCGCACCTCACCTGTAAAGCCTGCACCTTATATATACGGTTACAAACTATGCTGAACACTTGCCAGTCTGGACATCACCGGAGAAGACCCGGTGTATTTTTTAAAGAAGTTGGCAAAGTAAGCCGGTTCTTCAAAACCAAGGCTGTTAGCTATCTGGGCAATGCTCCAGTCGGTATGCTTCAATAAAGCATAGGCCTCTTTTAAAACACGTTCGGAGATATGCTGGGTAGTGGTTTTCCCGGTAACCTCTTTGACAGACCGGTTCAAGTGGTTGGTGTGCACCGCAAGGCTTTCAGCATAATTATTGGCTGTTTTCAGTTTAAGAAATTGCCCGGGCGAATCAATCGGGAACTGCCTTTCTAACAGCTCTAAAAACAAGGTGGTGATTCTTGCCGCTGCACTCGTATTGGTTTCATAAGTGGTCACCGGCGCTATCTTTAAAGCCTCGTGCATGAGGATGCGCAGATAGTTACGCAACAGGTCGTATTTGTGGACATAATCTGAATCCATTTCTTCCATCATTTGGCCAAGTGTTGCCGACAGAAATGCCAACTGGGCTTCATTTAAAAACACGATGTGGCTGCTGCCCACCTGAAACAGTGGAAAGTTCTGCAAGGCGCTTTTATGCTCGTGCGATTCGATAAAGGCTTGCGTAAATAAGCAGAACCAGCCTTCTTGCGTACCGGGCCCTGGTTCCCAGGCCGAGGGTACCGAAGGACTGGAAAACACCAGCGCAGGCCGGTCTATAGTAACCCATTTATCCGCGTAATGTATTTTCCCATTGCCAATGATTAGCGCTATTTTATAAAAATCGCGCCGGCTAAAAGGTGATTTGTTATTGCAGGCCTTGCGCAAAAACACATTGAAATGACCTTGCCCGGTATTGTTCTCGGCAAAGATCTTTTGATTCGCCACAGGGTGGCGTTGGTAAAATTCTTCAAGTGTTTCCGTGGTTAACATGATATAAAGGTATAAATTATTTGATTATTATAACCAAATATGACTATCTGATGATTAAAAAAATACCGGATGTTTGAATGTTATAAATATCTGCTTGAATACTATAAATAAAAAAAGAATAGCCGACGCTACTTTTGCGGTATGGAAACCGGTTTTAGAAAATGGATCATCGTTGTCACGATTATTACCTCTACAATTATTGAGCTGATTGATACGACTATAGTCAATGTATCTATTAATACGATGAGCGGTAATTTAGGTGCATCATTAGAAGATACTGCCTGGGTTATCACTTCTTATGCCATAGCCAATGTAATAATTATCCCGATGACCAGCTTTTTAGCAGAAAAGATTGGCCGGAAGCAGTATTATATAGGTTCCATTATTTTATTTACCCTTGCCTCCGCCATGTGCGGGTTTTCTCATAATTTAGGGGAACTTATCGGGTTTCGTT
>JAQBOY010000207.1 GCA_028287805.1 Mucilaginibacter sp. | reverse complement strand
GCAATTTCAGTTATACCATTAGCACTGGCATGCCCTCCCGTAGTCTCAATATCAACAATTGCATACATGGATGTAAATGTAAAAAAGTTTAGCTAATTATTTTAGTTATGAATAATTAAATAATATTCATGTGATGGTGAATGTCCTCCTGATTTCTATGATAAAATCAAATGATTCTGATAAGGAATTTGATTTTATCATAGAAATCAGACTGACAGCGCTCTGAGTCGTACTAAAAGAAGGCCTTGCCCGCCTGCTTCGATGAAACTCAGCCTGACAGCGCTGCTGAGTCGTGAAGCGTGCTAAAAAGAAAAGCCATGAACGTGTAGTTCATGGCTTTATATAAATCGATAGGACTAATCTCTATCTAACTAACCTCTAATTAACTAATCGCTAAATCCCTACTTCTTCTTCGTCTGCAATTGTTGTTGCTGGCGCATCATTTCTTCCATTTTAGCGGCAAAGCCCGACTTTTTCTTTTTAGGATCTTCGGGTTTCTTTTTGTTTTCCTGGATCTGGGCATGAATCTTTTTATCATCAACCATTAAACGAATAATGTATTGCTGTAAAAAGGTTAGCATGTTGGCCAGGAAGTAGTAATAATTTAAACCTGCCGGGTAACCATTCAAAGCGCCCAGGAAGATGATAGGTGTAATATAACCTACATATTTCATTTGCCCGCTCACGCCGGATATCTGGTTGTTAAAATAAGTGTATATCAATGTAGAAATGGTCATCAATAAACACATTAAGCTTAAGTGATCGCCAATAAATGGAATATTAACCCCGAAATTCCAGATAGAATCATAAGTTGACAGGTCATGCATCCATAAAAAGCTTTGTCCCCTTAATTCAAATAAACCAGGGAAGAAACGGAAAAACGCAATCACGATTGGCATTTGTATTACCAATGGCAAACATCCGCCTAAAGGATTTACTCCGGCCTTTTTATAGAGCTTCAAATATTCCTGCTGTAATAAAGTAGGATTATCCTCACCAACTTTAGTTTTAATTTCATCCATCTCCGGTTTTAACACCCTCATTTTAGCCATAGATAAGTATGACTTGTAGGTAAGCGGCGATAATACCAGTTTCAGAATAATGGTTAAAGCCAGAATAATTAAACCATAGTTCCAGTTAAACTGCTGTAAAAAGTTAAACACCGGCAACACTGCGAAACGGTTGATATATTTTAAAGGCCCCCAGCCCATATTGATCTGTTTTTCCAGCTCATATCCCTGCGCTTTTAGTGTGGAATAACGATTAGGGCCAAAATAAAACTCCATTGGGTAAGTACCATCAGCATCACGTGTTAATGCCAGGCTGGCTTTCATATCCTTAATGTGCGTATGGTCAGCAGTATCGATACTTACAGCAAGATTTGATTTAGTAAATCCCTGTTTGCTGATCAGTACATTTGAAAAGAAGTGCGCCTTAAATGATACCCATTGCAATTTGCCATCGGTTATCTCTTTTTGATCGTCCTTGGTTTCGCTGATATAATCAACCCCATCACCCATTTTATTATACCAAACGGTTGTGTACTGACGCTCAGGTGTCATATCCATTTCCTGCTTGCGTGCTTTGGTGGCCCAGTCCAGGTTAATTGAACTATTATTGGCTATTACATTATCCAATCCGGTTGGTTTAATGGTAAAGCCTAATTTATAACCATCTCCCTTTAAGGTATATATATAGTCAATATACTGCGTAGGGCTATAGCTTAAACGCATGGTAATTGAGCTTGAATCTTTACCGGCTACCTTTAATGAGGTGGCACTTGGCGTAAAATAGCGGTCGGCAGTTTTTACTATCGTATTACCGGCAGTAAAGGTGTACCCAAAGCTGTTTTCATCGCCTTCAAATAAAATAAGCGGCTTTTTATCAAAAGTTTTATAATTTTTCAGCTCTACCGAATAAACCTTGCCACCATAGGTGCTTAATTTTACACGGATAGAATCATTCTCCAGTGTAATAAATTTTTCGGCACCAACAGTTGTAGCTCCAAACGGGCTTTTTAAAGCAGCAGTATCAACTGTCTTTGCTACATTAGCGGTATCAGCTTTAACGGCATTAGCAGGTGCAGGCGTAATACCAGCCCTTTTTAAAGAGTCACGATGCTGTAATTCTCTTTCCTTTTGTATCTCAGTTTTAGACGGCTGTAAAAAATAAACCGAGCCGGCTATGATGAGCATGATCAGGAATAATCCTGTGAACGTATTTTTATCCATTATCTATGTATCGTACAATTACTATTTCTTGCGGGCATAAGCCAGCGAAGCGGCGACAAAGTTAATAAAAAGTGGGTGCGGATTAGCAACTGTTGATTTTAATTCGGGGTGAAATTGCGCACCCACAAAAAATGGGTGATTTTTTAATTCAACTATTTCAACCAGGTTGTTTTCTGGATTAAAGCCCGATGGTACAAGTCCGGCTTTTTCATACTCCTTTAAATACTCATTATTAAACTCATAACGATGGCGGTGACGCTCGCTGATGCTCGCCTTGCCGTATATAGCCGCAGCCTTACTGCCCTTTTTTAAATCGCAGGCATAAGCGCCTAAACGCATGGTGCCGCCTTTATTAATTACCTTTTTTTGCTCCTCCATCATGGCAATAACCGGGTGAGGAGTATCGGGGTTCATTTCGGTACTGCTCGCATCCTTTAATGCTAAAACATTACGGCCAAATTCAACCACGGCACATTGCATGCCTAAACAAATACCAAAAAACGGTATATTATTCTCCCGCACATAACGTATCGCTTCTATTTTACCTTCAAAACCACGTTCACCAAAACCAGGGGCCACTAAAACACCGTGCAAGCCCTGCAGCCTGTCTATAGCGTTATCCGGTGTTAACTGCTCGGAAGGAATGTATTCAACTCTTACCTTACATTCATTTTTTGCCCCGGCATGTATAAATGATTCAATGATGGATTTATAAGCATCGGGTAGTTCAACGTATTTGCCCACCAAACCTATCCTTACATCAGCTGTAGGATTTTTTAAACGGCCTAAAAAGTCTTTCCAGCTTTCCAGATCGGGCTCATTTTTATGCGGCAGCTTTAATTTGGCTAATACTGTTTTATCCAGTTGTTCTTTTAACATGAGTAAAGGCACATCATATATGGTTGACGCATCGATTGATTCGACAACCGCATTGATGTTTACGTTACAAAATAAAGCGATTTTTTTTCTGATGTCCTGGTTAAGGTGATGTTCGGTACGGCAAACCAGTATATCCGGCTGTATACCATATTCCAGTAACATCTTTACCGAGTGCTGGGTGGGTTTGGTCTTTAGTTCGCCTGCAGCAGCTAAAAAAGGGATCAGGGTTAAATGGATCACTAAAGAGTTGCCGGAGCCTACCTCCCACCTGAACTGCCTAACCGCTTCAATATAGGGTAATGATTCAATATCACCGACTGTACCGCCTAATTCGGTTATTACAATATCATATTTTTCGCCTTCGCCTAAAATACGGATATTTCTTTTGATCTCATCGGTAATATGCGGCACAACCTGTACGGTTTTACCTAAAAAAGCCCCCTCACGCTCGCGATTGATCACATTTTGGTAAATGCGACCAGTAGTAATGTTATTAGCCTTTGAAGTTGGCGTATTTAAAAAGCGCTCGTAATGGCCCAGATCAAGATCAGTTTCAGCGCCATCCTCGGTAACATAACATTCGCCATGTTCATAAGGGTTTAAGGTTCCGGGATCGATATTGATGTAAGGATCAAATTTTTGAATGGTTACAGTGTAACCGCGTGCTTGTAAAAGCTTAGCTAAAGAAGCTGATATAATACCCTTGCCTAACGACGAGGTAACACCGCCCGTAACAAATATATATTTAGTCATGATTTTTTTGAATTTGGCAGCAATTTTAAGCCGCTACCAATTGTTTGCGTACGGGATACAAAAGTAAGAAAATTTTTGGGGTTGGGATGAAGAAGTTTTAAATGTTGGGAAGTTGTTGCTGGACTTGGAAAGGTTATAGAGGTTAAAATAGTTATAAAGCAATAGTATCTAAGTGCTACTCAGGTTATATCAAAAGAGGCCCTTCGGGAACAATATCATGAAAACAGTAAAATTAAAGGCCCCATATGTTCCATCCTTCGAGCCGTTTAACCATATGATGTTGACCCTACGGGGTATAGAAAATCAAAAAATATGCAATTAATCAATCGATTGAATAATTGTGACATTCAAATGAAACGGTCTCTGTTTCTATGCTGTTACTTTGCTCAAAATTTACAAGATAACTCATAACCATTAAATTAATATGAAAAAAATATTACTTATCCTAATGCTGTTTGTATGGAAGGTGGATCCGGTATCAGCACAAATTACATGGAAGCTGAATACTGAAAAAGATGGCATAAAGGTTTATACCAGCATTGTACCCGAATCAAAAATTAAAGCGGTTAAAGTGGAAGGTACCTTTAACGCCACCCCGGCACAACTGGTAGCCTTGCTGATGGATGTGAATACTGCTGCTGACTGGATATACCATACTAAATCATCCGTACTGGTAAAACAAGTTTCCCCCACTGAACTTTATTATTATTCGGAAATTAATTTGCCCTGGCCAACAGCAAACAGGGATTTTGTAGCTCATTTAACAGTTACCCAAAACCCCGAAACCAGAATAGTTACCATTGAAGGACCGGTTGTAAGCGGCTTTGTCGCCCAAAAACAAGGTGTTGTTAGGATTACCGACGCTAACGGCAAATGGATGATAACCCCCATAGGGAACGACCGGGTAAAGGTTGAATACGCGATACATTTAGACCCGGGAGGCTCCCTGCCTTCATGGCTGGTGAACATGTTTGCTGCTGAAGGGCCGGCAAAAATTTTCAAGGGCATAAAATTGCAATTGCAAAAACGGGCGTACAAAAACAGTGCACTGGCCGCTGCTGAAAATAATAATTGAAATGGCCTTACGTACCATCCTTCGACAAGCTCGGACGACAGCCCGGTCAACGAATCCTTCGAGCGTTGTCATGGTGAGCCCATCGGATGGTGAGCTCGTCGAACCATAGGGGCAATGGCCTTACGCACAATCTTTCGACAAACTCAGGACGACAGCCCGGTCAACGAATCCTTCGAGCGTTGTCATGGTGAGCTCGTCGAACCATAGGGGCAATGGCTTACGCACAATCTTTCGACAAACTCAGGACGACAGCCGGGTCAACGAATCCTTCGGGCGTTGTCATGGTGAGCTCGTCGAACCATAGGGGCAATGGCTTACGCACCATCCTTCGACAAGCGTATGATGACACAAGCTCAGGATACTCTTTCCCTGATGAAAGATTTACCCAATAAATTCGTTAGTAAACTAAAATTGACTAAAATTGAAGTTGGTATTAACAGAGTAAATAATTCACCGCCATATTAATGCTTAGAAAACACTGGTATAAAAATTTTATAATTGGTTTGCTACCCTTCTTATTTTCTGTTCTTTTTACAAACAATTCATCAGCACAAAATATCCTGAACGGACGGATATTTGAATATAACTCTCATACGCCAGTTGCCGGAGTTAAGGTTGAAAATTTAAAATCTCATGTCACTGCTGCATCCGCAACAGACGGAAAGTTTTCTATAAAAGCTGTTATAGGCGATTTGATTTGTTATTCCCGGTCGTCCTATAAACCGGATACGGTTTTAGTGACCAATTTAAAATACAAAGAGATCTTTTTGGAGTTTAATCAAACCCTGCTTAAAGAAGTGAAAATTATTAACAAGGAAACCAACCTGGGCACCCTGGCAACACCTGTAGCAACACCTTTTGGAGGAAATACTGTACGTTACCAAACAGATGCCAACGGAAATAACAAAGGTGGATTGAAAATTATGATACCGGGCTCGGACAAAGAGCAACAGAAGAAGATAAAGGAGGCGAAACGAGAAGCCGATGATGAAACAGCATCACAAATTGCCAAAATATTTTCACCACAGAACCTTCAGAACTATGTACCCATAAAAGACCAGGAGTTAGAAAATTTTTCCCTTCTTTATACGCCGCCTTTAAAAACATATCATGCTAAATTTAACATTGCTTTGTATGTTGATTCCTGTTATAAGGAGTTTGTTAAAATTCCTGTGGAAAAACGAC
>JAQBOY010000185.1 GCA_028287805.1 Mucilaginibacter sp. | reverse complement strand
AGGTGGTTAAAACGGCGGCTCATCATCCATATCATTCATACTTGACGGACGAATGATAAAATTGCTTGGTTTATCAAAATCTTGTGACGGGTTTAAGCCTGTAAAGGCATTGGGAGCGGTATCAAATCCTCCGCCCTGTTCCAGATCGGTAAACTTAACGTATTTACCCACAAATTTCAACCTCACCCTTCCTGTTTCACCATTACGGTGCTTGGCAATAATAACCTCGCCCACGCCTTGTGTTGGGTTATTGTCTTCATCAACATCCAGCCCATAATATTCAGGCCTGTACAGGAACAATACCATATCAGCATCCTGCTCAATAGAGCCTGATTCACGTAAGTCGGAAAGCATTGGTCTTTTTGATCCGCCGGGACGGCTTTCAACAGCACGGCTTAATTGTGAAAGTGCAATCACCGGCACATTCAATTCTTTAGCAACAGATTTCAAGGCCCGTGAAATACTACCAATCTCCTGTTCGCGGTTACCGCCGCCCTTGCCTTCACCTTTGCCCTGCATTAATTGCAAATAATCGATAATGATTAACTGGATATCATGTTGAGATTTTAACCGGCGGCATTTTGCCCTAAACTCAAATATATTTAGTCCGGGTGTATCATCAATTATTAATGGCGCTTGCTCAAGCCGGCCAATTTTTGAATGTATTTGCTGCCATTCCCATTCTTCTAAGGTTCCTTTACGAATCTTTTCCTGTTCAATTTCTGTTTCGCCGGATATTAAACGGTTAACTAACTGAACAGAGGACATTTCGAGAGAGAACACAATTACAGGTTTATCAAAATCGACAGCGGCATTGCGGGCACAGGTTAATACAAAAGCTGTTTTACCCATTGCCGGACGTGCCGCTATAATCACAAGGTCTGATTTTTGCCAGCCCGAAGTCATTCGGTCAAGTTCGGTAAATCCTGATGCAACACCGGTTAATCCGTCTTTTTTATCCTTAAGGGCTTCAATTTCTTTTAATGTTTCATGCAAAAGATCATCCATTTTGCGTGAATCACGACGCAAGTTATTTTGGGCGATGTCAAACAGATTTTTTTCTGCTTTATCTAACAAATCAAGTACATCCGTAGTATCCTCATAGGCACTTTGAATTACTTCTGTTGATATTCTGATAAGCTCGCGCTGAATAAATTTTTGAATAATAATGCGCGAGTGAAATTCAATATTGGCCGCCGATGCCACACGATTGGTAAGCTCGGTGATATAATAAGCCCCGCCAATCATTTCCAGCTCACCCTGTGAGCGTAGCTGAGAGGTTACAGTCAATATATCTACCGGCGATGTTTTTTCAAACAGTACACGGATAGCCTGAAAAATTTTTTTGTGATTATCTTTATAAAATACCTCGGGTTTTAAAATATCAATTACAGATGAAAGCGCATCTTTTTCCAGCATAAGTGCGCCTAATACGGCTTCCTCCAGATCAATTGCCTGTGGAGGTAGTTTACCTAAACCGCTGTAAGGTGTAGGGTTGGGGATACGGCTTTTTCGTTCGTTGGTGTTCGGCTTACTGAATTGGTTTTCATTCTCAAAATTCATGTTTCAAAAATATAACAAAATTGTAACGTATTCGCTAACATCCGATAATGATGCGAAAAAATAAATGCCATTTTTGCTATCAATTTCAATGTTTGTAGCTAACAGCTATTGTTGATAAAGTGTTAATATTAAAAAAACATTATTGGCCCTCAACTATTTAAAAGGTTGTTAATAAAGATACAGATTGTTAATTATTAAAAAAAGACCGAAAGCGCATATGAGTTCAATAAGTGCTTAATCAATTAATATAGCTACTTTTGCCCCTTATTAAATAATAAAAGAATGACCTATAATTCCAGGCCTGTCCGCGAAAGTAATCAAGTAGTTTTTGGTATTCGAGCGGTTGTTGAGGCTATACGTTCGGGTAAAGAAATCGAATCTTTATATATACAAAGAGGACTTGGCGGTAACTTGCTTAATGAGTTAAAGGAGTTACTGACCGAATTTAATATAACTGCCCAACAAGTGCCGGTAGAAAAATTAAACCGCATAACGCTGAAGAACCACCAGGGAGTTGTCGCGTTTATCTCACCTATTACTTATCAAAAGGTTGAAGATATTATACCGCAAATATTTGAGAAAGGAGAGGTGCCTTTAATATTAGTGCTGGATTCCATTACCGATGTACGTAATATGGGCGCTATTGCACGCACCGCAGAATGTGCAGGTGTACATGCTATTGTGGTACCGGCCAAGGGCTCAGCTCAAGTTAACCCGGATGCGATAAAAACATCTGCCGGGGCTTTATACAAGATACCGGTTTGCCGGCATGATAATTTTATGCAAACCATTAAATTCCTGCAAGAATCGGGGTTGCAATTAGTATGCTGTACTGAAAAAACGCAAGAATTTATCTACAAACCTGATTATACCGTACCCACTGCCATCATTATGGGATCAGAAGAAGATGGAGTACGCAATGAGGTGATCCGGATTGCCGATCATTTAGCTAAAATACCAATGTATGGAGAGATAGAATCACTCAATGTATCTGTAGCCACCGGTGTTATTTTATATGAGGCGATAAGACAGAGAGGGATTAAGGTTTAGTTATGGGTTGTAAGTTGTAGGAGCAATTGCTTTCGACCTACAACTCACACCCTGTAACTTAAATGTATTTTACGCCAAATTGTTGTTTTACATCCGCAACCACTTTTTTAACGTTTTGTTCCTGATCGCGCGGGCAAATTAACAGGGTATTGTTTGATTCAACTACAATAAAGTCATGCAGGCCCTGTAAAATAACCAGTTTATCTTCTGGTACATTAACCATGCAGTTTGAGGAGTCATACATGATCACTTTTTCTGACGGGATTACCGCATTGCCCACGTAATCTTTTTCAGACAGTTCATAAATAGAAGCCCAGGTACCCAGATCTGACCAGCCGAACTCAGACGGCAGTACATATACATTATCGGCCTTCTCCATTATACCGTAGTCGATAGATATATTGGTACATTGCAGGTAAGCCTGGTTTACATGGGTTTTTTCGTTAGGCGTATTATAGTAGGAGCGCGCTTCGGCAAAAATTTCATGCATGTCCGGTAAATACTGGTGGAAGGCATCAACAATAGCTTTTGCCGACCAAACAAATATGCCCGCGTTCCATAAAAAATCGCCGCTTTGTATAAAGGTTTTTGCTATTTCAAGTGTAGGTTTTTCGGTAAAGGTTTTTACTTTATAAAAATCATCATTGATTGCCGTTTCTGTAAATTGAATATATCCGTATCCGGTATCAGGCCTTGATGGTTTTATTCCAAGTGTAATAAGGCATTTATTGTCAACTGCTGTTTGTAATGATTTTTCAATTGTGGCCACAAATGCGGCTTCATCTAATATCAAATGATCTGAAGGAGCAACTACAATAGCTGCATCCGGATTAATGGTTTCAATTTTAAAACAGCCGTAAGCTACGCATGGAGCCGTATTGCGCATTACGGGTTCGGTTAATATTTGCTGATCGGCTACGTCTGGCAGTTGCGCTTTTACCAGATCAGTATAATTTTCATTAGTAACAATATAAATATTTTCTTTTGGACATACTTTTAAAAATCGGTCATAGGTGTTTTGTATTAGCGTTTTACCAGTGCCTAGTATGTCTATAAATTGTTTAGGGTAGGAGGTTCTGCTTATAGGCCAAAAGCGGCTTCCGATACCTCCGGCCATTATAATTGCATAATAGTTTTTATTCATTGAGTTATTTGATTTAAATTTTGCATAGCCGCAGCAAATTTGTATATTAATATTTATATTAGATAATAAACAGAATTAATAAATTAATTAGATAAGTGTGTTTTCTTTGAATGAATAAATAAACAAATTGTTTTTTATCCAATTGTAATTTTTAAATAAAATTTAAAAGAAAATCCAGCGTTTATTCATAAAATTTTGTTACTTTAATCTTTTAATCTTAATAATAACAATACAAAGAATATACAAATAATGATAGAAGCTCAAAAGTCGCTTTTTGATAATCTTCAAAATTTTTTCGGGTTCGATAATTTTAAGGGAGAGCAAGAAGCGATAATAACTAATATACTAGCCGGGAATGATACGTTTGTTATTATGCCAACCGGAGGTGGGAAATCAATGTGTTATCAATTACCTGCGCTGATGAGCGAAGGTACAGCTATTGTAATTTCTCCACTAATTGCACTGATGAAAAATCAGGTTGACCAGTTAAGGGCTTTCGGAGGATCAGATAGCATAGCACATTTTTTAAATTCGTCTCTTACAAAATCAGATATAACCAGGGTTAAAGAAGATGTATTAAGCGGTAAAACAAAATTACTGTATGTTGCACCAGAGTCATTAACCAAACAAGAGAATATTGACTTTTTGCGGCTTAACCAGGTTTCATTTGTCGCCGTTGATGAAGCCCATTGTATTTCAGAGTGGGGACATGATTTTCGCCCGGAATACCGTAAAATCAGGCAGGTGATCAGTAATATAGGTGATGATATACCCATTATCGCTTTAACGGCTACAGCCACACCAAAAGTTCAGCAGGATATTCAAAAAAACCTGCAAATGAATAATGCTACCATCTATAAATCTTCATTTAACCGCTCCAATCTGTTTTACGAAGTACGTGCCAAACGTAACGTAATTAAGGAGATTGTGAAGTTTGTTAAGCAAAATATAGGAAAATCGGGTATCATTTATTGTTTAAGCCGTAAAAAAGTTGAGGAAGTTGCAGAAGCGCTTGTATTAAATGGCATAAAAGCAATGCCTTACCATGCCGGATTAGAACCTAAGCTAAGAGCCGAAACACAGGATAAATTCCTGATGGAGGATGTGGATGTAATTGTAGCAACAATTGCATTTGGGATGGGTATTGATAAGCCGGATGTACGTTACGTGATCCATCATGATGTGCCTAAAAGCATGGAAGGTTATTACCAGGAAACAGGTCGCGCCGGACGTGATGGGGGGGAAGGTGTTTGCGTAGCCTTCTACTCGCAAAAAGACATTGATAAGCTTCAAAAATTTATGAAGGATAAGCCGGTTGCAGAACGCGAAATTGGCACCCAGATACTTAAAGAAGTTATAGATTATGCCGAGTCATCAGTTTGCCGGCGTAAACAACTGTTACATTACTTTGGCGAAAATTTTAATGAAGCAGGCTGTAACAACATGTGCGACAATTGCTGTGCGTCAAAACAACACTTTGATGGCGAAGAGCAGTTGCATAAGGCGTTAAGCCTGATTAAACAAATAGGTGAAAAATTTGATGATCATCATATTATCAGTATTTTAATGGGCGTAGATAACCCGCAAATACATAATTATGAGCATCATTTGCTTGATCTGTTTGGTACAGGTAAAGAAGATGGCGAAATTTTGTGGAATTCCCTGTTAAGGCAGGCATTGCTGAATAACTATCTTTCTAAAGATATTGACCAATACGGCTTATTGAGATTAACTAAATTAGGCCATACCTTTTTAGATAATCCGCATAGTATCCGTTTTGTATTAAACCGTGTTATTGAAGCTCCTGATGACGATGATTCAGAAGAAGGGCCAAAACAGGGCGGTGGTGCTTTAGATACCGAACTGCTGCAGATGTTAAAGGATTTGCGTAAGAAGATGGCCAAACAAAAAGGCTTGCCTCCGTTTGTGCTGTTCCAGGATCCTTCGCTGGAAGAAATGTGTACGCACTATCCGATCACTACTGAGGAACTGAAACAAATATCAGGCGTAGGCGCAGGAAAAGCATCGAAATTTGGTGCTCCGTTTGTTGACCTGATCAAAAAATATGTTGAGGATAATGATATTGACCGCCCTATTGATATGGTGATCAAAAGTGCCGCCAATAAATCAGCATTAAAAGTATTTATTATTCAAAATATCGACCGTCATTTAAACCTGGATGATATTGCCGCTTCAAAAGGGCTAACCTATGAGGAGGTTTTAAAAGAGGTGGAAACAATAGTTAACTCAGGAACCAAGCTTAATTTAAATTATTATATTGACGAGGTGATTGACGAGGATAAGCAGGAAGAAGTATTTGATTATTTCCGTACTGCTGAAATTGATTCAATTGATGACGCCCTGGTTGAGTTAGGCAGCGATGATTATACCCGCGAAGAAGTGCAGTTAATGCGCATCAAGTTTATTTCGGAATTGGGGAATTAATTAGAGACATCATACTTTTCGCCTCTTTGTAAAGTATAAATAATTATAATGTTTAGAGACGCAAAGTATTGCGTCTCTACTTGTATATAACCATAACGTTGGAGACGCAATACCTGCGTCTCTACTTGGCAACAATTTTAAATTCAGTCCTTCTGTTTTTGCTCCTGCCTTCTTCTGTAGTATTAGGGGCTATAGGCTGAGTTTTTCCGTATCCTTTAAATATTAGTCTTGCCGTGGCAATTTTATTGGCAATAAGGTAATTATAAACTGATTTTGCCCGGTTTTCGGATAAGGTTTGATTAGCCTGGTCATTGCCAACATTATCCGTATGGCCAGATATTTCAATCTGTAATGTTGGGTTAACTGTTAAAAAGTCAATAAGCTTTTGTAATTCCGGAATAGATTCAGGTTTGATTTCAAATTTATTGGTATCGAAAAATATGTTTTTTAATATTACTTTATTACCAATCTCAATAGGTTGCAGTAAAACTGAAATATTAAATGGATTATTTGATTCATGCCCTATAAGCGAAAAATTTTCGGAATAAAACAGGTAACCAGATTTTGAAATATTTAAGCCGTAGTTTTTTCCTGATGTAATGGTGGCTAAAAAATCGCCCTGTTCTACAGAACTATAATCCTGGTAAACAGAGTTGTTGTTTTGCAGGTCGATAATTTCAACAGCAGCTTCTAACGGTTGTTTGGTTTTAGCGTCATTAACTATACCTTTTACATACGTTACCACATGTGGCCTTACTTTTACAGGCAGCTCAAAAGTATAAATATCAAAACCACCTGATCCATTTAAATTATTGGAGGCGAAATAGGCGGTTGCTCCGTTTGCTGAAATAGTAAGCCCGCTCTCATTGCCGTTTGTATTAATAGGATAGCCTAAATTTTCCGGCTTTTGCCATTTGCCATCTTTTCCTAATTTACTTACAAACAAATCCAGGCCACCCATCCCTGGCCAGCCGTTTGAACAAAAGTAAAGCGTACTGTCATCAGCATGAATAAATGGCGATTGTTCACTAAAAGAAGTATTAATATTAGGCCCCAGATTTTCAGGCTCGCCCCATCCTTTTGAAGTTAAAACAGATTTCCAGATATCATAGCCGCCATACCCGCCTTTACGATTGCTCACAAAATAAAGTGTTCTTCCATCGGCACTTATGGACGGTTGTGATTCCCACCCTGAAGTATTTACCGGCTGACTAAGGTCGAAAGGCTTACCCCAGCTATCTCCCTTTTTTTGTGCAATGTAAATATCACATCTGCCAAGGCCATCGGGGCGGTTGCAGCCTGTAAAAAATAAAAACTTACCGTCCTGCGAGATCGACTCAGAGCCCTCATTAAAGTTCGGGGTATTGATCCTGTCACTTAAATAAGAAGCGCTTAGCCATTTGCCGTTCTGGTTTGTGCTTTGGTAAAAATCTTCATTGTTATTTACCTGGCGGGTAAAAATTATCCTCTTTTCGTCAGCCGTAGCTACCGGCGAATATTCATCAGCTGCTGTGTTAATTTCCGGACCCATATTAACGGGTTTAAAGGCAACAGGGTGTTGCAGTGCTTCTATACTGAATGTACAATCCTTAATTAGTTTTTGGGCGAGAAATGAATTTTGTGCGGTTAAGTTTGGATAAGTCAGGTACTTTTCCAGATGTCGTTGCGCCTGGCTATATTGTGCCTCATTTATTTCGATCTCGCCTAATTTCATATAAAGGCCCCGGTTAAACTCCGGATTAAGATCTATAACCTTCTTATATTCTTCAATGGCTTGTTTATTATATTTTTTCAGGCGAAATACATCAGCAAGTTGTGAATGTGCTTCTATAAATTTAGAATCGGCGGCTATCGCTTTTGATAACAGTGCAATAGCATCATCATACTGATGGTCGTCTAAACTTTGGCTCGCCAATGCATAATACTTTATAGCTTCCTTATCTGCGGTTGAATAAGGACTTTGTTGTGCATAAACTGTAACCGTAAACAAAAACAAAAAGATCGGGAAGATTATATTTTTCATGGAATGTTTGTATTCTAAGATACAAATATTAAGGAATATTTAAATACTTGTGTGTTTGTAATGATATTTCCCATTTCGGATTATTCATTACGTATTCCACGATCATAGGGGTCATTTCCTTTGATTTTGACCATTCAGGTTGCAGATAAAGCTTACAATCTGCCGATACCGATTTGGCATGTTCCTCGGCAAATAAAAAGTCGGATTTATTAAAGATAATTACCTTAAGTTCGTTAGCATGCTGAGCAACAACAGGGGTAGGCGCTTTGAATTTTTTGGGCGACAAGCAGATCCAGTCCCAATGCCCGGATAGGGGATAAGCCCCTGAAGTTTCAATGAAGGTTTTAATGCCTTTTTGCTGAAGCTTTTCCGTAAGATAATCCAAATTATAGATCAATGGTTCGCCACCGGTTACTACTACCGCTTTTGAAGGATGTAAATCCGCATTTTCAACTATGCGGTCTGCAGCGGTAAGTGGGTGAAGTTCTGCATCCCAGCTCTCTTTAACATCACACCAGTGGCAGCCCACATCACACCCACCTAAACGAATAAAATAAGCGGCTTTACCGGTATGATATCCTTCTCCCTGTATCGTATAAAACTCTTCCATTAAAGGAAGCATTGTGCCGTCTTCCGGAACCTGGTGTGCCATAGTAGGGGCAAAGGTAGTTTTTTAAGGGTAAACGTAAAAGGTTAAAGGAGAAAGGTGAGATTTGGGTGATTAATCCTTCGGATTGATAATGGCGCTTATCACACTGCAACAGCTTGAAACCAATATAGGCATGGGTGCTAATTTAGCCATCAGAGGCCTTTAAAAGCAATTGTTAGTGTTGACAAGTAAGGATTTTATCTCTACTTTTAGCGCGTTATTAGGTTGTTTTATTATTGTATTTCATGAGTAAGTTTAAAACGCTTGCCTTTTTCAGATATCTGGTACTCTTTTTTTTAATGACCTATCTTTTGGGATTATTTACAAATATGTTTTTTATCCCTCGTTATACGTCCATCAACTCCAAAATATACTCGGATTTTTCCTCAAACGTTATAAGGGGTAAAGCCACTTCTCACACCAATAATATTCTGCAGATTATTGATAAATCCATATTGGGTAATGAGCCACTAAATGAATTCAGCTTAATATCCAAATGTTTCCTGATTCTTTTTATAGGATTTGGAGTATTCAGAATAAAATTCAGCCTAATGTTACAACGTTTATATATCTTTTATTATCTACAGTATTCTTATCTTTCTTTTTGTAAACTCAGAATTTGAACAGGCAATTAAAATGTATTCAGGTTTATTCCGTTTCTATAAGGCAGAATAAACTTATATAGATAACCGGCAACGGTGTGCCGCCTTTATTTAAAAAGTTGATGTTAGCAAAGTTTTCATTTATATAAAAAAAGAATTTTCAATTATGAAGTTTATAAAATCCAATTTCGCTCTTATTATTAGTTTATCCGCGTTAGTTTCATTGCAGGCATGTAAAGCAAAAAAGATAGTTCAGAAACCGGCCCCCGACACCGAAGCTGTGAAACCAGCCGCTGCTCCTGCTGCCGCCAGTCCGCAACCGGTAGAAAAGCAAAAACAAGAAGAGTCACCTGCCCCGGTTGAAAAACCGGATTATAATTTCAGCAATATTCAATTTGAATTTAATTCAGGCATATTAAAAACTAATTCCTACCCAATTTTGGATAAAGCTGCTTCAGAAATAAAAAAAGACCCGTCAGCTAAGTTTATTTTAAAAGGATATGCATCTGCGGAAGGAACAGCGGAACATAACATGACATTATCTGCAGACAGGGCCAACTCGGTTAAGGCCTATTTAATTAACTCGGGGGTTAATGACAGTAATTTAACAGCCAAAGGTTATGGCGAAAGCAATCCGGTTGCTGATAACAGCACAGAAGCAGGAAAGGCACTAAACCGCCGGGTTGAGATCCGGAAACAATAAAACCGGGAAATTTATTTAAAAGATTATTGTTTTGCAGGATATAAAAAGCTGTCTTGAAGTAAAATTCAGGACAGCTTTTTTATTCAGGTAGATTTTGGGCAGTTAAGCGGACTCAGGGTTAACTATTTAATTATAAATTACTTTGATTGTTAATTTATTCTTTAATGTTTTAGCTTTAAACTTAATTTTCATTAAATTTGATCTGATGAAAAAGCTTTACATGTCATTTATACTTTTTTTAATGTTCTGCTTTTCATCATGCGTGGATATTGAGGAACGTTATGATTTTAAGGCCGATGGGTCATGTAACGTAGTGTACGGTTTTGATATGAGCAAGGCAGTATCGGTATTAATGAACCTGGTAACTGATTCGGTAAAGGAAACGCCCCAATTTGGGATGATAAAGGATACCACACTAAATTTTTACAGCGCATTACCTGATAGTACGCAGCAAAAATTGAGCGCAGAAGAAGTTAATATGGCTAAAAGCAGCAGCCTGGCTATAAAAATGGATCTGAAAAAAAGCATCATGAAGGTGAGCATTAATCACCTGGCAAAAAATACCGCCGATCTGCAATATTACCTGCAGCATATCTCAAAAATATCTATGAGCAACCAGCTAAACAACGTAGCTAAAAATAATAAACAGGTAAGTGGTTTTAATGCACAACAATTAGTAGCCGGACAAGATTATTATTCCTACGAAGTTACTCCCCATAAATTTTACAGAATAATAGACAAGGCAAAATTTAATGCGTTTTTAAAAAAGACCCAATCCACTTTTGCTATGGCGAAAGCTATGCTGATAGATATGCCGTACAAAGTGGTTTTAAACTTTGCAAAGCCGGTGAAAAAAGTTAATAATCCTAAAGCCATATTATCAGCCGATAGAAAACGGGTTACTTTAATAACCAATATGGATGATGTAATAAAAAATCCATCCTTAATGAATTTGAAGATCGATTTCTGAATCTATGAAATGGTATAAAATACCCGGTATTCAAAACACAGCTCAACCATTCATTAAAAAAGTAAAGATCAGCAATAAGCATATTTGCCTTGTTGGCTATGAAGGGCAAATATTTGCATTATCAGCAAAATGTCCTCATGCAGGGGGAGATTTGAGTTCAGGATGGTGTAAGGAAGGAAAACTGGTTTGTCCTGTACACCGTTACTCCTATAACCTGCATACCGGTAAAGGAAGCGAGGGGCAGAACGATTATATCAACACTTTCCCTGTTGAGATAAGAGGTGGTGCCGTATATGTGGGTATCTCTTCCTTTTGGGAAAAATTAAAGCAGGCGTTTAAGTAATTGTAAAAGTTAGAAAAGTTGTAAATGTTATTGCTTCAATTATAACCTCTGCAACAACTACAACCTTTTAAACTATTTATAGACCTCTTTCTTCGCAGAAGACAAGGTATTCTTCAGCAAACCTATAATGGTCATTAAGCCAACGCCGCCGGGTACCGGAGTTATCCAGGAAGATTTAGGAGCCACATTGTCAAAATCAACGTCGCCATATAATTTAAAGCCTGATTTGGTAAGGGTTGATGTTTCCCTGTTCATACCTACATCAATTACAACTACGCCATCTCTTACCATATCTGCCGTAATAAAGTTCTTTTTACCGATAGCTACAATAAGTATGTCTGCCTGTAAGGTGTAATTTTTAATATCAGGTGTACGGCTATGGCAAATGGTAACGGTACAATTACCGGGATAGGTATTGCGTGCCATTAAAATGCTCATGGGTGAGCCAACAATATTGCTCCGGCCAACCACCACACAATGTTTACCCTTGGTTTCAATACCATATTCCTTGAGCATCAAAGTAATGCCATAAGGAGTAGCCGGAATGAACGAAGGCAGGTTGCGTTGCATACGGCCCAAATTAACCGGGTGGAAGCCGTCAACATCCTTGCGTGGATCAATACGCTCCGTTACCTTTTCAGGATCAATATGTTTGGGTAAGGGTAGCTGTACAATGATGCCATCAACATCCGTATCGGCATTGAGTTCGGCAACTTTTTGCAATAGCTCTTCTTCGCTTACTGTATCTTCATACCGTACCAAAGTGGATTTAAAGCCTACCTTTTCGCAGTTTTTTATCTTACTGGCTACATAGGTTTCGCTGCCTCCATCATGGCCTACCAACACGGCTACCAAATGTGGCCTCCGGCCGGTTTCTGCTAATATCTTTGCAGCTTCTTCAGCTATTTCAACTTTTAATTTTTCTGATACGTATTTTCCGTCGAGTAATTGCATTTTTTGAGATTTGAGATCTGAGATCTGAGATTTGAGATTTCTCTCTCACCCGGTATCAAATCTGTATTTGTATTATGAAAATATGCGGATTTGATTATCTCATGTCTCAAATCTCATATCTCACATCTAATTAGTCCAATTTCAACACCGCCATAAAGGCTGATTGCGGTATTTCCACATTGCCTACCTGGCGCATGCGTTTCTTACCTTTTTTCTGCTTTTCCAGCAATTTACGTTTACGGGATATATCACCACCATAACATTTGGCAGTAACATCCTTACGTAATGCCTTTACTGTTTCACGGGCAATAATCTTGGCACCGATAGACGCCTGTATAACAATTTCAAATTGCTGACGTGGTAATAGCTCTTTTAGCTTCTCGCAAATCTTTTTACCGAAATCATAAGAGTTTCCCCTGAATATCAGTGAGGATAAAGCATCTACAGGTTCAGCATTTAACTTAATATCCAAACGTACAAGGTCCGACTGGCGATAACCAATCTGGTGATAGTCAAACGAAGCATAACCTTTTGAAATGGTTTTTAATTTATCATAAAAATCAAAAACTATTTCGCCCATTGGCAGCTCAAACACAAGTTCAACTCTGTCTGATGTTAAGTATGACTGATTAGTTATTGAACCCCGTTTTTGAATACAAAGCGACATCACGGGTCCAACAAATTCTGACTTGGTAATAATGGTAGCTTTGATATAAGGCTCCTCCACAAAATCTATTTTACTTGGATCTGGAAGGTCTGATGGATTGTTTACCGTTATAGGTTCTCCTTTGGTGGTATAAGCGATATAAGACACATTGGGAACAGTAGTGATCACTGTCATGTCAAACTCGCGTTCAAGCCGTTCCTGGATGATCTCCATGTGCAGCATACCTAAAAAACCGCAACGGAAACCAAACCCTAAAGCTGCTGATGATTCCGGTTCAAATACAAGAGAAGCATCATTTAACTGCAACTTCGCCATTGATTCCCGCAATTCTTCATAGTCTTCTGTATCAACAGGATAAATACCTGCAAACACCATTGGCTTCACTTCCTCAAAACCTTGAATTCCTGCTTCACAGGGGCGGTCAACGCGGGTTATTGTATCGCCTACTTTAACCTCTTTAGCCTCTTTTATGCCCGAAATAATATAACCAACATCACCCGTTTTAATTACATCTCTGGGTGATTGTTTTAGTTTCAATGTGCCAACTTCGTCAGCTATATATTGTTTTTCAGTTGCAAAGAATTTTACTTTGTCGCCCTTGCGTATTTCGCCGTTTACTACTTTAAAATAAGCAACAATCCCTCTAAATGAGTTATAAACTGAATCAAATATCAAGGCCTGCAACGGCGCCTCCGGATCGCCGACAGGTGCGGGCACCCGTTCAACAATGGCCCGCAAAATATCGTGCACGCCTAAACCGGTTTTGCCCGATGCGGCTAAAATATCCTCACGTTTACAACCAATCAATTCAACTATCTGGTCTTTAACTTCCTCAGGCATGGCGCCGGGAAGATCCATTTTATTTAATACCGGGATAATTTCCAGGTCATTCTCTAATGCTAAGTAAAGATTAGATATAGTTTGTGCCTGTATTCCCTGCGCCGCATCAACAATTAGCAAAGCGCCTTCGCAAGCTGCTATAGAGCGGGAAACTTCGTAAGAAAAGTCGACATGCCCTGGTGTATCAATCAGGTTTAAAATATATTTCTGGCCGTCAAGCTCATAATCCATTTGTATGGCATGGCTTTTTATGGTGATACCGCGCTCACGCTCCAAATCCATATCGTCAAGCAATTGCGCTTGCGATTCGCGTTGGGTTATAGTATTAGTATATTCCAGTAACCTGTCGGCTAAAGTGCTTTTACCGTGGTCAATATGTGCTATAATACAAAAATTGCGTATGTGCTTCATTCAGCGCAAAAATAGGTTTTTCAGGTGGATTTTTTACTGCGATTATACTGATTATTCGTTTTGACCCCATCAATTTTTAAGATAGCTTCATCATTATCACAATTAAAGAGTACTTAGTC
>JAQBOY010000165.1 GCA_028287805.1 Mucilaginibacter sp. | reverse complement strand
TTATTAATTATAAATATCGGAGCTTTACAGTTTAAATTTTTCTCCCAATTATTTTTATCTGTATGAGTTAAGGTAACTATGGCATCACTAAACAATGCTGCTAACCTTCTTGATACAATTCTTACTTTAGAATTTAAGGTAACATTGAAATTAAAATGTTCCCAAACTATATTTTTAAACCGTACGCCTAAGCCTGATACCAAGGAATATAAAAATAAGGCGGAATCAACATTTATTAAAATATCGGGGTTTATTGTTGTTATTTTTCTTCTTAACCTAAAAATTGTGTAAGGCAAGAATAGTTTAAAATTATATTTTTTATTAAAAGCGGCTACAACCGTAATGTCTGGACTTAATTCAAAAAATGGTGTTTTTCCGTACATGCTTAAAATAGTAACCTCGTATCCTAACTCTGAAAGCTTATTGGCTATGTTCGTACAAACACGACCTGTGCCTCCCGCCTGACTTATTGAGGAAATAAAAAAACATATCTTCTTCATTACATTTAAATATCAGCTTATTATGATTAATTCAGCAAATTATATAGCAAACACGTAAAAAGTACAACCAAGCTAATAATGCTATTGAAGAATTTTTTTATATAATAATACCAATGAATAATACGCTATAGCTATTACACCTGTTATAAATGCCCCCTCCATTATTGCTTTAGTTTTACTTACTTGAATTTTGTCTAAAGGGTACTCCGGTTCATCTATAATTTGTATTAAAGGTGTCTCTTTTCTTAATGACATTTTAGAAACCTCCAGGTTCCTAACTAACTCATTTAACATTGTTCTATTATTCTCTACTTCAATTTGACTGCGTTGAGATGGAATCCGTAATACCTGCCTGGCCAAATTTGAATTAATATTAACATCTGTAGAAGAAGCCACCTTATACATTGCACCATTTAATGCAGATCCAATAGAATCAACCTGATACTGTAATAGTTTTAAATTTTCTGTTGATTTTTTTATTTTAGATTGGATGTAAAATTGATTTACAGTTTTTACTATCTGATAATTAAATAATTTTGAAAATTCTTCATTTTCTGATACAACCTGAACTCTGAAAATACTTAGCCTCCCTACTCTGTTAACTGATAAATAATTATTATTAATATCATTAACAAAGAGCGATATAAGACTATCCTGAATCCGGGCATACTTCTTATCAGCTTTTATAAAAAAATTTATATTTTTCAACCTCGGATTATTTCTCCACGCTTGCTTTAAACCAGAGATCTTAATATATCTGTCAATTAAATAGTCGCTACTATCGGTTTTGCTTAACAAGGTTTTTTTGATCATTAAACGGGATCTATATAATTCTAACAAATTATCACCCTGAAACATTCCACCAACAGCAGGTGGCCCAAAACCAATTATAGATGTAAAAGTGTTAGATGCATTCTCATTATCTCCACCAGCTTCTTGTAAAACAAAAGTACTTGATGCTATATATCGTATTTTTTGTTTATTGGCACGTATAAAACCTATAACACCACCAATTAACATAACTACCAGAATTATTACCCAGTAAGACAATATATATTTAAACCAATAGGTAATATTGAGCAATATTTCTTTAAATGAAATCTCATCAGTAAGAGAGGATCCATTTTTAATATTTATATCCTGATAATTTTTAAGACCTTCAGAAGTCATATTGCAACATGATTATTGATAATTATAGTTTAACACATACTAATACTAAAAGTGGCATTATAGTTTTAATAAAGCTACTACAACTACTGCTAATGATGCCAAAGCAGATGAAATTCCAATTATCGCCTGTATGCCAAGGGATTCTTTTGGCGGATGTTTAGGAACAAATATTTCAGCACCTGGCTTTACTTTAGGATAATGATGGAAAAACAAAAATCTTTTAGTTGATCTGATTGATCCATTAGCATATTCAATATATACAGCCCGTTTTTTTGCGTTGTAAGTAAATCCACCAGATTCGTTAATATATTCTAAAATCTTTTTTCCGGGTTGATAAACAATATTGGTTGGTTTTAATACTTCACCCGATACCCGTACTGTTTGTAATAATTTTGGAACCTTTATGATATCGCCATCCTCTAATAGCAAGTCATATCTTGATGAAGGCATTTGCAGAATCTTACCTAAATCAATACCTACCAGGCTGCTTCTTACTATTGATGGATCATGTTTAAGGCTGGCAGTGTCAATAGCTCCAGCATGTTGTTGTTCTATCCGTTGTAAGTTTGTCAGCCTTTCGCGTTCTTCACCAGTTTTATTAATTGCATTTTTATCCCGTACAGCAACACTATCAGCAGTATCTATAGTTATTGCTTTAGGTCCGGGGCGTTCTAAAGAAGCTCCGGCCGAAAAGGCCATAGCTGTCAATCCACCGGCACGTTTAATCAGATCTGATATTTTTTCATCTTTACGCTCAATAGTGTAGGTACCAGGATACAATACCTCTCCTTCCACCTTAACCTGTTTTTGAATCTCATAACCTTCAGAACTGCGAACAGATATGATATCATACGGCTGCAAAATAAAAGGCTTGCCCATTAGCCTCAGGTTTTGATCAACATCTACAGTAAAAATTTGTGCGGTAATAGCGGTTACTGATTTGGCATCACTATTTTTTACCCGGCGTGATATCTCTATCCGGTTTGGTGTAGCACCCTCTTTAAAACCGCCTGCCATTTGAATTGCCGATTCTAAATTCATATTTGTTGCGTAATTAAATATTCCCGGGTTCCTTACTTCACCTTGTATCTCAACCCTGTATTCATTACGTAAATCAAATATGGAAGATATGGTAACCTTGTCTTCCCTTTGTAAAGGGATATCACTTTCAGATCCATTTACAACGTTGCCCACATTAAAAGGAAGCATTGATAACGAGTTATCTGAATTTAGTCTTAAAATATACCCGCTATTTAAAAAAGCATCTTCTCTAAGGCCATCGGCTTTAGTAATTAAACCGCGTAGCGTTAATCCTTTGTCCAACTCAAATTTACCTGGTCTAAATACCGCTCCGTTAATTTCAACACGGTTTGCAAAACGGTTTAAAATAGGTTCAACCACATACCTATCACCATTTAAAGGTTTATAGGTTGCAAAGTTGTCGGCATTAACATCAATTATCCTGCGCTCTTTACTGGTATTTTGCAAAACTTTAATATTAGCTGAATATGCCTGACTGGAAAAGCCACCTGCAAAATTTATTACGTCCTGCAAAGTTTCTTTATTCAATACTTCATATAAGGCAGGCCTTTTTACCTCTCCGCTCATTTCAACACGGGTTTGATATACGGGAATATTTATTATATCCTGATCCTGTAATCTTATATTATTTTGAATCCCTTTTAGTAAAAAATTATATACATCAATTGTTGATACCACTCTATTGTCCCTAATTACCTGAATCTTCCTGAATGATCCATTTTTATTAGGCCCACCAGAAGCATATAAAGCATTAAAAACGCTTGCTAAAGAAGGTAATGTATAAGATCCGGGTTTCACAGCCTCTCCTATAATAGTAACCTTTATACTTCTTATATTACCAAGGGTAATAGCAATACTGGTACGCCCGGTTAGTAAACCCGGATAAGTTTTACTCATGCTTTTCCTGAGTTTTGAAATAGCTTGTTCAATGGTAAGTCCGCCAACACCTATTACCCCCACGTATTGCAGCCTGATTGCACCTTCAGGGCTTACTTTCAAATTATAGTTGGCTTCATTATCACCCGTTATATCTATTAATAGTTCGTCATCAGGCCCTATTACATAGCTTTTGGGAGTAACCATTCTTAAATTTGGCTCAAAACTGATTTTACTGTTTCTGAATAATTCTTCGCCAAATATTTTGGGAATTAAATTGCCGAAAGCATCTCTAAGTTCAGCGTCCCGATTATTAAAATTTCTCGAAGTCCGGGAACTATCAGTTGAATCAGCATAAGATCTGTTATTGTTTCCGGGTAACTTTCTATAATTGCTATCTTGTTTTCTTATCTTTTCTATTCGTAGCTTTAATTTTTCAACCTCTCCAGTGCTCATTCCCTGCGCTGCAGCCATTTGCTCCACTTGCGCGTCATTGTATCCTATTGAAGCGCCTTTTTGCATTAACTGCCTGATTTGAGCATCAGTCCACTGATCTACATTAACATCCGAATAATTTGTTTGCCCCAATACCTTTTGGGCTATCATACAAATAAATAGTAATAAAAATATATTTATTACCTTTTTATACCTCATAATTTATAATTAAAAATATCAGAAATAGTGTAACGTTTAATTTTAAAATTTATCTTCTCAATAATTTGCAACTGAAATATGTCATGCTATTTTATCATTTATGCAACACGCTAAATCAAAATTATGTTTTCATTTAAGGAAATTTTAATCCAATTTTAATAACCATAAATAAAATATTGTTTTTATTAAAATACTTATTTAATTTATAATTAAATATTGTTTAGCCTTTTTAGTGAATGATTATCTGAAAGATTTGAGAAATCGTGTAATCAAACCATAGCATAATATTTGAATATTATCCTTTATCTGCAGAGCAGGCAGGGTCTTATTTCAAAAAAAAAGCTTGCGAAGTTTTAAAACCTCGCAAGCCTGCAAATGCAAATATTACTTTATAAATTATCAGTCAATTAACTGATCTCTACTCCTATTCACCATGTCACACTTCAGCGTCGCGATCCGGATCGGGCTTATAGTTTTTCTCCAGCTCCGCAAGCCCTTCTTTACCATAAGCAAAACGGGTAATCACATAAAACAGCACCGGCACTATAAATATAGCCAATGATGTAGCGGTAAGCATCCCGCCAAATACCGTCCATCCGATGGTTTTTCTGGCTACCGCGCCTGCGCCTGTTGCAAATACCAATGGCAATACACCTAATATAAATGCCATTGATGTCATAATAATTGGCCGCAAACGTAATCGTACGGCTTCTAAAGTTGCCTTTT
>JAQBOY010000141.1 GCA_028287805.1 Mucilaginibacter sp. | reverse complement strand
CGAAAGCGATACCTTAAAAGTTAAAAGTTTAGTAAGCAATACAAAATCAGTTTTTCACCCGGAGGCTTACAGGTTAACACAACCTTATTCACCGCATAAATCAGCAGACCTGGATAATGTAATTATTGAAGCTGATAAAATTATCCTTCCTGAAACCGATAACCAATTAATTATTGAAGGCGCCGGCGGATTGATGGTTCCGCTTGCTGATAATTTTTTAATGATTGATCTGATAAAAACACTGGATGCAGAAGTCATACTGGTTTCCAAACATTACCTGGGCAGTATAAATCATACTTTACTTTCTATAGCAGTTTTAAAACAATATGGAATACCTTTAAAGGGAATTGTTTTTAACGGGGATAAAGATGAATATACCGAACGGGCCATCGTCAATTATATAGATAAAGAGGCCTTATTAATCCATATTAGCCAGATTGATAACATGGACAAAATGAATATACAGCAACAAGGCAATTATATCGGGTTGTAATAATTAATGAGCTTTGTCAGATCGTTATTAGTTATAAATAGTATCAATTTGCCGGGGATATAAGAAAAAAGTTTGTTGTCATAGCTAAAATGAAAGAGGCCAGAAGTACTTACTTCTGGCCTCTTTCATAAAAATTATATGGATAGAATAATTATTAATAAAATGGATTTTGCTGTTTGGCTAATGCAGGATTAGCCGAAAGCTCAATTGATGGTATAGGCCATATAAATTTAAAACTGCTGTATGGTATTGCAGCAAATGAAGGTGTTATGATAGGGCGGTTAACAATATCATAAGAACTTCCGTCATTTTTAATTTGTGCTATCAAAATTTTAGCCGGGATTCCTCCGGTTGAAAAATTAGGATCAACAGCCAAACGTGTAATATCAGCCCAACGACGGCCTTCACCTGCAAACTCAATTCTACGCTCATTTAAAATGGCTTGTGTCATCGCTGTGCTTGTAATAAAGGATGCAACAGTATATCGATCTGTAACAGCAACAGCTCTGTTACGTACAGCATTTAACAAACTCAAAGCATTGGTTAATACGCCTGTTCTGGAATAAGCTTCAGCAACATTTAATAAAACTTCTGCATAACGAATTATAGGAGCATAATCACTTTGAGTAGTAATATCACGGTATTTCCAATTGAAATAATACAGCTGGCCTTTAACGGTTTGCAATACTTGTAACAAGGTTCTCCTGGTATCGCTATTTACCCAAAATGAAGCATTATACAGATTAGGGCTTGTACATACAAGGTTACGACCACCCTGGTTAAAGGTTTTACCATTGATTAAAATAGTTGCAGGACCAAACATATTTGGCAGGGCACCATTTACCCCTCCATTTGCTTGAGAACTATTGGCAACTGAAAAAATTGATTCAGTGTTGTTGCTATAATTTCCTGGCGCTGACACAGATGCTGCTCCCGAATAAAAAGGCCCATCAGGCGATGCTGTTAATATATAATTGCCAATAGGGCTGGTGTATGGCCCTGCTACAGCAGCAGTACCTAATTTTGCACCTTCAGTAATTACGCCGGCCCAATCACCCATATGTAATTTAATACGGGTTTTTAAGGCTATGGCGGCTCCTTTTGTAGCTCTGCTAATAGTACTTGCTGCAGGTAAATTTGTTTCTGCAAAATCAAGGTCAGTTAATATTGCAGTATAATCAGCAGCAACAGTTCCCCTGTCAAGCGTTGATGCCTGTGCTACAGCTTCCAATGAATTAACAGCTAAAGTACGGTAAGGAACGCCAGGATTAGAACCATTACCATCCAGATATGGGCGACAAAAGTTTATAACTAATTCATGATGGGCCAAAGCTCTTAAAAAACGCGCTTCACCCTCATAAGCTAATGCACTGGCAGCAGTTAACACACCATTTGCCTGTGCCGTTTGCACGCCGGCGATAAATGTATTAGCCTGGTTAATTAATGCATATAAATTAACCCACATGTTTTGATTGTTGGGAGTAGTAGCGTCATAAGTTGCCTGGTAGGTTATTTGGTAAAATGCAGCAATATTCACCATATCCTCACCGCGCATTTCGCTCTGTTCAATAGATGCTGCCCCAAATGCATAACCACGGCCTGCCGCACCATTATATGTGCCAACAGCAGCATTATTATAAACACCGTTAGCGGCAAGTTCAACGTTAGCAGCCGTTGTAAAAGCCATATTACTTGGCAGTGCATCTTTAGGCTGCAGATCGGTATATTTTTTACATGAAGGTGTAGAAAAAAGCAGTCCTGCAAATAATGCGGCAAAGCCAATTCTTTTTATCAATAAATTATTATTCGTCTTTTTCATCTTTTTTCTTTTTAAAATCCAACATTTAATCCTAACACGAATGTTCTTGGCCTTGGGTTTGCGTTAAAATCAACACCTGTACCGGTAGCCGCAGTGGTGTTAGCAACTTCAGGGTCTAAACCTTTGTAAGGAGTAAGTATAAAAGCATTTTGCACTTGTCCGTAAACGCGAACCCTGGTCAGTTTTAACTTTTCAATCACCATCTTTGGCAAGGAATAACCTAATGTTATTTCCTGGGCACGTAAAAACTTACCATCCTCTAAAAAGCGCGAGTTAGTGCTACCGGTTACATTTATAAAGTTACCGTTGCCATAATAGAGCTTAGGGACGTTAGTAATTTGTCCTGGAGTAGTCCAGCGATTTAATATTTCTGTGCCATTATTATCAAAAAGCTGGGTCATTAAGCTTTCCTGGCGTGTAGCGTTGTAAACAGCATTTCCACCGGAGAAAGTAAAATATATACCCAAATCAAAACCCTTATAAGTAAAGGTGTTGTTGATACTGCCATAATAAGTAGGCAGGGCATTTGCTAATACTGACCTGTCAGTTGTAGAACTTAAAGAATTTTGGGTAGTTTCTGCAGTTGGGTTAGCAGGGTCATAATTGTAATAGGCACTTTTTGCTACATCACCCTGAATTTGCTGGCCATTGCCTTTTAAATATAACGGGTTGCCATTGGCCGGATTAACACCTAAGTATTTATATCCATAAAATGAGTTAATAGGATACCCAACCCGTGTAATATTGTAAGAGGTCAGCAAATCAAGGCCACCATATAAATTAGTAACCTTGTTTTTAATAAGGGTTAAATTAAACCCGCTGCTCCAGCTAAAATCTTTAGTTTTAATATTTAAAGAGTTTATGCCCAATTCAAAACCCTGGTTGTACATATTACCAACGTTTTCGGCTATGATGTTATTTGGCACACCTAACGAAGGCGCAATAGGTACATTTTGTATCAGATTATTATCTTTATTTTTAAAATAATCAGCTACTAAAGTAATACGACTATTAAACATGCTTAAATCAACACCAAAATCAATTTTATCGGTTTGTTCAAAAACCAGGTTGGGGTTACCAAATCTTGAAAAAGCTATACTGTTTACTGAACCATATTGTGCAGGAGTATAACTGCTGGCAAATGGATAGTTACCTATATTAGTATTACCGGTTCTGGCATAGCTTGCACGTAATTTCATGTCATTGACAAATTTCAGGAAAGAAGCATCCTTAAAGAAGCTTTCATCCGAAATTCTCCAGCCTATTGATCCTCCCGGTAACTGAGCCGGTTTGTTGGCTATACCCAAATTTGAAATATAATCAATTCTATAAGTCAAGGTCACCAAATACTTGTTTTTAAAGCTATAGCTTGCTCTTGACAAAAGTGATTTAATATCATTTTCAAGTATGTCACCACCTATAGTTGGGGTAGCGAGTGTACCTCCTATAATATTATTAGGGCCAAAGAAAGTATTTGAAAGTCCTGTACCTGATGCATTAAAATTACGTGACCGTGTTTTTTGAAGCTCTGTACCGGCAACAAAATTTATTTTATTGTTACCAAACTCTTTGTTATAACTAATAGTGTTTACCCAATCATAGTTAAACGATGGTAAATATTGTTGAAACACATAGCCATTTGGCCTGCCATCACCATGAATAGGATTCCAATATTGATAATCTTCGCCATATAAGGCATTAATACCAATTTGTGACCTTACATTTAAACCACTGATGATTTTAGCATCAACAAAAGATGTTCCGGTAAACGTTAAGTTTTGATTTTTATAGATATTGTTATCTAATATATATTTGATATTGGTATAGTTATTATCAATTTGCTTGGTGTTGCTACCTGCTCCTAATACAGTACCTGCAGCACTGATATTATAAGAACCATCCGGGTTCATAACCGGAACATTTGGAAACACCAATAAAGCATTGGTAACATTACCTGATAACGCGTTTGTACCTGTATTTAACCCTAAATTTTGGACATAAGAAACAGAAGAGGTAAATCCAAACGTAAGCACATTATTTAATGCTTTTTGTTCAACATTGGCTCTTACATTATATTTCCTTTGGGAATTATCAACAATATCTCCGGTTAAATCACTAAATCCCCCAGATACATAGTAGGTAGATCTATCAGTACCACCACTAACTGATATTGCGTGATTTTGTTGAAATCCTCTTTGAAATACAACATTTTGCCAGTTGGTATCATAAGGCTTTCCACTTGGATCTAAAGTAGGAAAAGCTTGAGGTTGTCCACCGGCATTTGTCAATTTTTCATTATTAATTGTTATAAACTGGGCTGCATTTAAAACACTTAGGCGTTTACTTGTTGAAGATTCGCCTGCCCACATGTTGTAATTAACAGTTTGCCTGCCTGATTTTCCTTTTTTGGTAGTAATTAAAACAACTCCACTTGAGGCTCTTGACCCGTAAATAGCACTGGCAGATCCATCCTTTAATACCTCAATACTTTCAATATCTTCAGGATTGATGTCACCAAGAGGGTTGTTTGAAACAATACTACTTTGGTTACCTGTAACAATGGGAATACCATCTACTACATACAAAGGGCCGGTATCAAAACTTAACGAGTTGGTACCCCTTACGCGAATAGTTGGAGCTGTGCCCAAAAGGCCGCTGCTTTCAGTAACCCGCACACCGGTAACTCTACCCGCAAGGGCTTTGTCAAATGATGGGGTAGGTAAATCAGCGATAGCTGCACCAGATACTTTACCAACTGATCCTGTAAGATCTCTTCTCTCCTGAGTACCGTAACCTACTACTACTACTTCGCTAAGTGCCTTAGCATCCGGAGTTAACGTTAAATTGATAGTAGTTTTTGATCCGATGGTAACAGTTTGGGCGAGGTACCCAATGTAACTGAAATTTAATGCGGTAGCATTTTGAGGAACAGAAAAAGTATAAATACCGGCTGCATTGGTTTGGGTTCCAATTGTTCCTTCCGCAACTTTAACAGTTACCCCTATTAATGGCTGACCGTCATCTGCTCCTGTAACCCTTCCTGTAATTGTCCTTCTTTGGGCAAAAGCACTGGTAAGTGCAAATAAGCTTAATAGAAGAAGGCTGAGTAAATTTTTCTTCATGTTTTAATGATTTGAGTTAATAAATGTTTATAAAAATTAATAAAGGGTGAATATGTAGATTTGCTTGTTGCGAAACATAGATTACTATTACATGAATAATAGAGTTATTTCATGTTCTATGATTTGATTAAAAAGCTTTTTTGGAAATTGATGAGGAGAAAAAAAGCATGAAGATTATCAATACTTATATTTCTACCCGCGGTAGTAATTATAGTAAATTTTTCTTCATTTTTTACTTTTTTTTGAATTTATCAGTTAATTAAGGACTCGAAAATATAAATATTACATCCAAATGTAATATTTACATTGTTAAATACAAATTTTATTACAGTTATCTGACAATAAATTATAAACTACAAATTAAGTTATAGCCTGAAAAATGAAAATCACCGTAATAGGTTCCGGCACAATGGGTAACGGCATTGCCCATACTTTTGCTCAAAATGGATTTGAAGTAGCCTTAGTAGATATTAATAGCGAGGCTTTAGAACGCGCTATAAATACCATCAGTAATAACCTCGATAAACAGATAAAAAAAGGGACAATAACTGAACAGATAAAAGCAGCTACCCTCAATCATATAAAAACTTATACTGATGTGCAAAGAGGCGCGGCCAACGCTGATTTGGTTATTGAGGCCGCTACAGAAAACCGGGAAATTAAATTAAACATATTTAAACAGTTAAGTAATATTTGTGGGCCAAATGCCATTTTAGCTTCCAATACCTCTTCTATATCTATTACAGAGATAGCGGCAGTAACTAAACATCCCGAAAAGGTGATCGGTATGCATTTTATGAACCCCGTACCGTTAATGAAGCTGGTTGAAGTAATTAAAGGTGAAGCTACTTCAAATGAGGTTACCCGTACAGTAATGGAGCTATCCAGGCAGTTGGATAAAGTTCCGGTAGAGGTAAATGATGCCCCTGGCTTCGTGGCTAACCGTATTTTAATGCCCATGATAAATGAAGCTATTTATACCCTATATGAAAAGGTATCGGGTGTTGAAGAAATAGATACGGTAATGAAATTAGGTATGGCCCACCCTATGGGGCCATTACAATTAGCTGATTTTATTGGGCTTGACGTATGCCTGGCTATATTAAACGTATTATATACCGGTTTTAATAATAAAAAATATGCCCCGTGCCCATTATTGGTTAATATGGTAAATGAAGGGAGTTTAGGGATTAAAGCAGGAATTGGATTTTATAAATATTCGCCGGGAAGTAAAGAATTAGTGGTAGCAGATAGGTTTCGTTTTTAAACTTTCAGTAAATAGGGCTGTCTTATGTACATATTAAATAAACATAAGATGAAAACAATAGGTAAAGTTTGGATATTATTAGCCTTAACCGGCATTTTATTTTTGTCAGCCTGTTATGGAAGTTATTATGTTACTTCCCGCCCTGTAGAGCCTTACTATGCAAGACCTGTATCACCCTATTACGGAGCTGTTTGGATACCCGGCGAGTGGACCTGGAACGGTAGAAGATATGTTTATATCAATGGACATTGGGCAAGACCCAGAGCCGGCCATGTATACATCGGAGGCAGATGGGAATCCGGTCCCCGGGGTTATGCCTGGCATAGAGGATATTGGAGGTAATTTAATGTGCAAATATGCAGATGTTTCAGCCTTCATTTGCACATCCGCATATTTGCATATCCGCACATCAACTACATCCGCTCAGGTACCTGAATGCCCAACAAGCCCATTCCTTTATGAATAACCCGTGCTGATGCTGATGACAACTGCAATCTGAATTGCCTTGATTGCTCGTCTTCCGCCTGAAGAATAGATTTTTCGTGGTAAAACTTATTATAAGCTTTAGCCAGCTCATAAACATAATTAGCTATAATACCGGGATTATAGCCTTCTGCCGCCTCGCTGATAATTCCCGGAAATAAAGTTAAGGTAACGATCAGTTCGCGCTCAACATCGGCCAGTAATGATATATTGACAGGCGCGTTGTTGTTATAATCAGCACGTTTTAAAACAGATTTTATACGGGCATGGGTATATTGAATAAACGGCCCGGTATGCCCCTGGAAATCTACCGACTCATTAGGGTCAAATAATAACCGCTTTTTAGGATCAACCTTTAAAAGAAAGTATTTTAAAGCCCCCATCCCTATAGTGTGGTACAGTTGCTGTTTTTCTTCCTCACCAAAATCTTCTACTTTACCTAATGCCTCAGTTTGTTCTTTGGCGGTTTTTTCCATTTCATCAATCAGGTCATCCGCATCAACAACAGTCCCCTCCCTTGATTTCATTTTACCCGATGGCAGGTCAACCATTCCGTAGGATAAGTGATACAATCCTTTTGCCCATGTTTTTCCCAATTTTTG
>JAQBOY010000113.1 GCA_028287805.1 Mucilaginibacter sp. | reverse complement strand
TTAATATAACCAGGTTAAAAAAAGCAGCCGAATTACTTATCCAGGGAGATTACAAAATGTTTGAAGTTTCAGAAATGGTAGGCTATACTTCTCAAACCGCTTTCGGCAGAAACTTTCAAAAACAATTCGGCATGGCACCAAGCGATTATCTGAACCTGATACGAAATGATAAAAAATCTGAAAGCCACATAATCGCTTCCAAATGGCATTAACTGTTGTTAACAGTTCTGTACTTTCAGCGAGCACTTTTATTCTTGACCAGCGCAAACCCTTTTTTAGATAGCAATCACTGAATAATAAATTACTTTTAAGATAAATATATTTCTGAATAATTAAATTACACCAAACATTTTAATAAATATTTCCTTATTAAAATCTACAGAAAAATATTTTGAACAACCTTAATTTATGAGTTCACCGGCTATTTTAGGTATAAACCGTACACAAGACGGTACCATTTCTATTTTCGACGGCAGTAAGCACGTCATGTCAATCCACAAAGAACGATTAACCAAACGTAAACATCACTGGGGCAGGCTGGGTGATATGCAATTGTATAAAGAGCATATCCCTGAAGTTGACAGACCTTATGACCTTGTGGTTGAATGCTGGTCGGCCGATGATGAATATCAAAAGAAGGAGCAATATCACGAAGAACTCAGAACGGTATTAAACCTGAAGCCCAAAGCCGAGATTATTGAGATATCGCATCATCTTGCTCATTTATATAGCGCTTATCCCCCGTCTGGTTTTGAGAGTTGTGCTGTAATGATCATTGACTCTGTTGGAAGCCCGGTTGAGCATATCAAATATGATTATCCGGGCAAAGTAAAAGGCTCCGGAAACCTTTTTGAAGTAGCCTCTTATTATTATTGCCACAACGGCGAAATTACCTGTATCAAAAAGCAGCTGCATGACCGAAATCCTGAAGAACCACACGGTTTAGGTAATTTCTATTATAAACTTACCGCTTGTTTATTTGCCGGTGAAGGTAGCGAAGGAAAAGTAATGGGCTTAGCCGCTTATGGTGACCCGAAGAATATAAATCTGCCTGAACTTATTGTAAAGGAAGGTGAAGTATATTTCCCTGAAGAGTGGGCAGCTGCATTTAAAACAACTGATTATTTTTATACTAACGAGGTTAAAACTTTTGAAGAAAAAGCAGATTTTGCAGCCAGGGGACAGGAAGTTTTTGAGAATGCGTTGATAGAGATAGCCAAATGGTTAACTGAAACAACCGGCATTAACAAAATTGCCTACGCCGGCGGCTGCGCTTTAAATTGCGTTGCCAACAGCAAGGTACTGGAGCAAGGGTATGATTTATTTATTCCTCCTGCCCCACATGATGGCGGCACATCAGTTGGCTGTGCTATATATGGTGTTATGAAGTGCTTGAAACTAAAAAACGAGTTTCAATGGTGCTTTGATTACCTGGGGCCCAATGTTGATCTGTCAAAAGTAACAACGGTAGTAAAAAACTATCCTGAACTGGAAATTCATCAACCGGAAAATCTGATTGAAGAATGCGCTAACCATTTATATTGGGGTAAAATACTTTGTGTTTTTCAAAGTTATAGTGAATTTGGCCCAAGGGCGCTGGGCAACCGAAGTATTATTGCCGATACCCGGTATGCGGTTAATAAATTTTGGATCAATACATTTATTAAAGGCCGCGAATGGTTTCGCCCTATTGCGCCATTTGTTTTAGAGGAGGACGTAAACGAATATTTTAAATTTGAAAAACGAACGCCCTTTATGCTTTTCACCGCCTTTGTGCAGGATAAGTATAAAAACCACTTTCCTGCCATTGAGCATGTTGATCACAGCGCCCGCATTCAAACTGTAAGTAAAGAGGATAATGAGTTTGTGTATGCTGTAATACGAAACTTTAAAAACAAAACGGGTGTAGGTATTATTGCTAATACCTCCTTTAATGGCAAAAACGAGACTATGGTTGAAACTTTGGATGATGCTATTAAATGCTTTATTAATCATCCGATACATTACCTGGTGGTTCCGCCCTATATCATTTCAAAAAAAGTACCTGTAGGCAATCCCTTACAGCTATCAAGCTATCGTGTGTGAGTTTGAAACTATTTATACTGTCGCCTCATTTTGATGATGCTGCTTATGGGCTTACGCTTCATATATCAGGTTTTATTAAAAGCAAGCTGCCGTTAACTATTATTAATTGCTTTACCGTTACTAAATGGACGGCTATACCGGTTAATAACAAAAACATAACAACCATAAGCCTGTTGCGAGCTAAAGAAGATGCAGCATATAACACATTGTTTAATTTGGCCATAAGGTTTATTAACCTTAATATGCTGGATGCGCCATTACGTAATGGTTATATCTTTCAGTTTAAGCCTTTTGAACCTAACGAAAGCGAACTTGTGGAAGAACTGGAAAACAAACTGAGGGATACCATTGAAATGGACGAAAGCATCCTTTTATGTCCGCTGGGTATAGGTAACCATATTGATCATGCCATATGCAGAGAGGCGGTGATAAAGCTATACGGTAAAATGAAAGTACTTTTTTATGAGGACCTCCCCTATGCAGCCCGAATTACTTATGATGATATTAAAAATCATATTAAAGAACTGGAGCTAAGGTTGAATGTAAAATTCAGGAACAATATTTATGGTTGGCAAAACTGCACCATAGATAAAGAATTAGCTATTCGACAGTATAAAAGCCAAATGAACGATGATATATGCAGAGAAATTATTGGGCATATGCATCAACTATCCGGTGAAAGGCTATGGGGAGAAGCGGAGATTTTGAATCAACTGAAAGAAAAGATGCTGTGTTAACTTCCAAATAAATTAAAATCTTAACGCCATAAAAGGCGGCTTACGTAGCCTGTTTAGGGCGGTTCATATTGTTATGATGGGAAGAGTTAATGAACTTATCAACTAAAAAACTGTTATTGTAAGCAATAGTTAAATATTCTATGGATATACATCCTTTTACTTCTCTTCAGTCCATATTAGATAATGATTTTTATAAAATCACTATGCAGCAAGGTGTTATACGGCTCTTTCCTGCAGCACGCGCACGTTACCAGTTTATTAACCGTGGCAAGCATTCCTTTCCTCCCGGATTTGGCAAGGCCCTGCGCCAGGCTGTAGATAATATAGCCTCCTTGCAGCTAAGCCGTGAAGAAAAACAATTTTTGCGTGTTACCTGCCCCTATCTTGATCCGGTATACCTTGACTTTCTGGAGGGTTACCGCTATAACCCTGAAGAGGTACAAATAGAACAGCAAGGCGACCAGTTGGATATACATATTGAAGGGCTATGGTACCGTACTATTCTATGGGAAGTTCCGCTGATGTCGCTCATATGCGAATTGTTTTATACCCTTACTCATGCACAACGGATAAGCAACGGGGAAATAACCGATTGTACCAGGCAAAAGATAGAAAATTATCGTGAACTGGGTATTAATGTAGCGGAATTTGGCACCCGGCGACGGTACTCATACCAGGTACAGCGCCTGGTGGTGCAGGCGCTTAAACAATATGGAGACGAGTCATTTGTAGGTACCAGCAATGTGCATATGGCCATGCTTAATCAAACAAAACCTATCGGCACACATGCTCATGAATGGTTTATGTTCCATGCCGCACGGTATGGCTATAAAATGGCTAATGCATTAGGTTTGGAGAATTGGGTAAAGGTTTACCGTGGCGATTTGGGCATTGCCTTATCTGATACCTATACTACTGATGTTTTTTTTCATCAGTTTGATAAAATGTTCTCTAAGCTTTTTGACGGTGTTAGGCATGACAGCGGCGATCCGGTGCAATTTGCAGCAAAATTGATAGCACACTACAAAAACATGGGCATTGACCCATTAAGCAAAACCATTATTTTTTCTGATGCACTTAATTATGATAAAGTTGCCCGCATTGCCAGCTACTGCCAGGGCAAGATTGGCATGTCATTCGGTATTGGCACTAACCTTACCAATGATGCCGGGCCACCGGCATTAAATATTGTAATCAAAATGGCGGCAGCATTTCCGGAAAATGGCGCGTGGACTGAAGTAGTTAAACTATCTGATGAGCCTGGAAAATACACCGGCAGCGAAAAAATGATCAGCCTGGCCAAAACCATACTCGAGATTAATTAAATAACTATACCATGAAAGAGGTTGAACTTGGAAATATAGAGGATTATTTAAAACTGATTAAAAAAAGCAAGGATGAGAACCTGCAGAAAGGAAACGATCAAGACTTTTTATTTCGGGGACAAATGGTTGACTCGCCCCTGTTACCCAAAATATGCCGGTTAAAGGCAAGGGGAGACTTGCTGGAAATTGAGAAACAGCTTTTACAGGAATTTAAACGAACTAATCCATTGCTGATAGATCAGCAACGCCCTATGGATGACTGGGATTACCTGACGCTTGGACAACATTTTGGTTTACCTACCCGGCTGTTAGACTGGTCAAATAATGCGCTTACAGCCTTATGGTTTGCTACCGGCGATACTAACCCTGACCAGATGAAAGTAAACCCCTATTCAATTGTATGGATCCTAATGGCTTGTGCTAATGATTTTAACCTTGATCTGGAGAAAATTCACCCATTTGATGTACCAGAAGCAAAATTAATTCGACCACGTATTATTAAACAACGTATCAATAATCAATCGGGTTTGTTTAGTGTGCTCACGTCAGAAGAAATACTGGAAAAACGTTATCTTAACGAAAACGATTCTTATAACAAAAAGCTGATTAAAGTAAAAATACCAAGAGAGCGATTTTTAGAGATCAGGACAGATCTGAATACGCTTGGGGTAAATGCCTTTACCCTTTTTCCCGAACTGGAGGGTTTATGCACTTATCTGCAATGGCGTTATTTTGAATAACCATATTTATACCAGCTCAGTGTTTGCTATAATCAAAATACTTCATTTCTATTGCGATGTTAAAACAAATCAAATGCCCAAACAATCAGGAAATAGTAACAGCTTTTATAAATCAACATTCTTTGAATAACTTTGTAACTTCTGTGTTAAGTATACTAACTTGCTCCAACAATGGGTTTAAGAAGGCTTAAAATTTAATGATCCGTCAATTTTTGTTCTTGCCGGGTGTTCATTATCACATCGAAATTCAGTAAACTGGAAATAATTCTATGATCAGAAGAAAGAAGGAAAATTGGTTCAAAATGCTTTTTATCTGGGAAGGTTCAGTTTTGCCCCAAATTCTACCCCGGTTAACCTTACTATTATTTACATCCATTA
>JAQBOY010000092.1 GCA_028287805.1 Mucilaginibacter sp. | reverse complement strand
GTAATATATTTTTTGTGACCAGTAACCAATATAGCCGCCTGCAAACAACCATCACGTTTACTTACCTGTCTTATAATAAATTTAAGGTGATGTTTTTTAATTGAGTTTTCAAGCGAAACTAAATTTTCGTAATCTTCATCAGCAAAAACTACCATAAGCAGCTTATCATGATGCACTTTGTCAATGTATCGTTCTAATAAGGCAAAAAGTAATAAAACCAGCAATGTAAGTATGGTTGAACATAAAGCCAGTTCATAGTTGCCTGCCCCTGCAACCATACCTAAAGCCGCGGCAACCCAAATAACAGCAGCAGTTGTTAACCCGCTTACGCCAATGTTATCCTTAAAAACTACACCCGCGCCTATAAAGCCTATACCTGTAATTACATTAATATTTACACCCAAACCAGCTTTTTGAGCTACAATAGTAAACAGGGCCGAACCCAAAGTTATGAGTATAATAGTGCGGAACCCGGCTGTTTTATTTTTGTATTGACGCTCAATACCTAATAATCCCCCGCATAGCACAGCCATTCCTATTTTAAGAATATCTTCGGTTGCGAGGTGAAACGTCATAGTGGTTGAATTATTGAGTTAATGTTTATACCTAATATAACCCCATTGTCATTTTGAGCGATAGCGAAAAATCTTCTCCAATAATAGGGCATCGTAAATATATCAAGCGGAGAAGGATGTGTCATTTTACCTTTAAAACCTTAAATTAAGAAACCGAAACAAAAACAGTTATTTTATCTAAAATATCTTCCCCGGGTTTAATATACCATTTTTATCAAACACATTTTTTATACCGCGCCATAGTTCAAAATGTATTTCGGAATACTTAACGGGCATAAATTCTTTTTGAACCAGGCCAATCCCATGTTCTCCGGATAAAGTTCCGCCTAAAGCTACGGTTAACTCAAATATCTCCCGGATGCCATCTTTCAGCTTATGGGTCCAGTCCTCATCGCTCATATTAGCTTTAATGATATTTACATGCAGGTTACCGTCGCCGGCATGACCATAACAAACAGATTCAAAGCCATAGTTGGCTCCAATATCTTTTATGCCTTTTATTAATTTAGGCAGTTCGGCCCGGGGCACTACAGTATCTTCTTCTTTATAAATTGAATTTGATTTTACCGATACCGCCATAGTTTGCCGGATGCGCCATAACTCCTCTTTTTGTGCGGATGTATCAGCAAACAGCACCTCTTTACAATCAAACTGTTCCAATACCGTATTGATGTTTTCGCAATCGGCAAATATTACATCCATGTTGCTACCATCAACCTCTATCAATAAAAATGCTTCAATTCCATCCTTCAGATCAAATACAATTCCGTCATTTTTAATTACCCACTCCACTCCTCTCCTTTCCATAAACTCCAAAGCCGAAGGAATAACACCGGCCCTGAATATAGCGGATACCGCACCACACGCCTCTTCATTAGAAGAGAATGATGCCAGCATCAAAACATTCTGGGTGGGTAAAGGGATTAGCTTTACCACAATTTTTGTAATAATACCCAATGTGCCTTCTGAACCTATTATTAATTGGGTAAGATTATAACCTGATGCGTATTTTAAAGTATTGGCGCCAGTCCAGATAATCTCGCCTGATGGTAAAACCACTTCCAGGTTAAGTATATATTCCCTTATCGTTCCATATTTTACCACTCTCGGTCCACCCGAACCATGAGATACATTACCACCAATGAAGCAACTCCCCTTGCTTGCGGGATCTATAGGGTATAATAATCCTTTTTCCGCTGCCTGGTTAATAAATTCTTCGGTAATAACCCCCGGTTCAACGGTAGCCTGCAGGTTCTGCTCATCAATAGCTAATATTTTATTAAACCGCTCCATTGAGATCAGCAAGCCGCCCATAACCGGCAAAGCACCACCGCTTAAGCCCGTCCCGGCTCCTCTTGGTGTAACAGGGATCAAATGCACATCACAAAGTTTCATTAACGCGGAAATTTGTTGAGGCGTTTGTGGCCTGGCCACTACTTCAGGATAATAAGTCAGATCCTCTGTTTCATCGTGACTGTATTTTTCAAGATCGGTATGATTGGTAACAACCGCATCATCACCTACTATTGATTTAATTGTATTTAGTATTTCGTCTGTAATTTTATTGTAGACCATTATGCTTTATTATAGTTGATCGTAACGCTTGAATAATCAATCCTGCATCCCAGTGGAGGGTTTAATTTTTTAATGTTTACCTCTATGTTTTCTACCCCCGGCCAGGTACTTTTTACCTTATCCAGAATTGCCTGTGCTACCGTTTCGATCAATTTCCGGGTTTGTTTCATCTGATCATTGACTATATCATACAGCTGTTCGTAGTTAACCGTATTGGCCAGTTTATCTTCATTGATACTACCCTCTAACTCAAAACCTACTGTTATATCAACAATAAAACGGTTTCCCAATTTTTGTTCTTCCGGATAAAATCCGTGATAGGCAAAGAACTCTGCGCCGTGTAAAGCTACCTTTATCATTCATCAAAAATAATCGTTTTTATTTCGAAATTGAACATCCGGAATTCGAAATCATTCGAAACCTTTATCTTTACATAAAAATTTATGCTATGCCTAAAACGGATCTTTTTGAATCGCCTGACTATTACCTGTTAGATGAACTGCTTACAGATGAGCATAAACTGATCCGTAAATCTGTAAGAGATTGGGTTAAAAAAGAGGTTAGTCCTATTATAGAAGATTATGCCCAAAAAGCTGAGTTTCCTAAACAGCTTTTAAAAGGCTTAGCAGAAATAGGTGCGTTTGGCCCAACTATCCCGGTTGAATACGGCGGTGCAGGGCTGGACTATATGGCCTATGGCATTATTATGCAGGAAATAGAACGCGGTGATTCTGGTATCCGCTCCACAGCTTCTGTACAGGGTTCGCTGGTAATGTATCCGATATATGCTTACGGCTCTGAGGAACAACGGAAAAAATACCTGCCTAAATTGGCTTCAGGGGAGTTAATGGGTTGTTTTGGCCTTACCGAACCTGATCATGGTTCCGACCCGGGGGGTATGACCACAAATTTTAAAGATGCCGGCGATCATTATGTATTAAATGGCGCTAAAATGTGGATATCAAATGCTCCTTTTGCCGATATAGCCATTGTTTGGGCTAAAAACGAAAGCGGTAAAATACAAGGATTAATTGTTGAACGCGGAATGGAAGGTTTTACAACTCCCGAAACGCATAGTAAATGGTCATTACGGGCATCTGCCACCGGCGAACTGGTTTTTGATAACGTAAAAGTGCCGAAGGAAAATCTGCTGCCCAATGTATCGGGATTAAAAGGCCCTTTAGGCTGCCTTAACCAGGCCCGTTATGGTATAGCCTGGGGAGCACTTGGCGCGGCAATGGACTGTTATGATACCGCGCTGCGCTATGCTAAAGAACGTAAACAATTTAATAAACCGATAGCTGCATTTCAGTTACAGCAAAAAAAACTGGCTGAGATGATCACAGAAATTACTAAAGGACAATTATTAGTTTGGCGCCTGGCCGTACTTAAAAACGAAAACAGGGCCACCCCTGCTCAAATCTCCATGAGCAAACGCAACAGCGTTGAAACAGCTATACATATTGCGCGTGAAGCCCGGCAAATATTAGGCGGCATGGGCATAACCGGAGAATATCCGATTATGCGGCATATGATGAACCTGGAATCGGTAATTACCTATGAAGGTACCCACGATATTCATTTATTGATAACAGGAATGGATATTACAGGCGAGGAGGCTTTTAAATAATAATATTATTTTTTTTAATACTATTATTATTCTTTTAAAGCGATACAATATTTCTTTGTTTCTTTTATTATTCTTTTAAAGCGATACAATATTTCTTTGTTTCTTTGTTAGCTGTAAAGAAAAAGATTATCTTGTGCTGCTATTATTCAATGACCTTAACCAATATTTACAATAAGTTTTACAACTGCCTTTATTTTGGCGCCAGAGGAATTTCTTGCCTGATATTTACATTTCTTATTAGTTCCTGTCAACAAAAAAAGCCGGCATCTGCAGGCTACTCAGCTGCTTTTAAACCCATTCTTGATACAGTATCCGTTCTTTTTGCAACTAATCGGTTGGTTAAAGGGCTTCACTACCTGGATTCATCTATAAATAATATCAATAAGCCGACTATTGATGATAGGTTCAAGGTATATGCCTTTCACTATATTTATGCACAAAAGGCAAAAAACGATTACAAAAAAGCTTTGTTGTACGCCGATAGCATGCTTAGCCTTGCCAATCAAAGCGTCACGCACCAACAATATGTATCAAATTATGCTGAGGCAAATTTTGCTATGGGCGACGCTTATTTTTCAATGCAGCAATTTGATGATGCCTATCAGCATTTTTTCCAGGGATACATTGTAGGAAAAAATAATTTAAACAATGGCGCACTTTCAGAATACACCTACCGCATGGGAATGATCATGTATAAGACGGGAAATTATAAACTAGCTACAGGGTATTTTAAAGAAAGCTATAGGCTTCACGCTGATAAAGGGGATAAATTTATTGACTTTTATTACAGGCAGGAATTACTGGATAATATAGCCTTGAGCTTTAAACATAACAATGAAATTGATAGCGCCATTGTTTATTTTAATAAGGCCCTTAAATTCATTGATCAATACGGCCCCCAATTTAAAGACAGGCTTAAGATGATTGATATGGCCAGGGGGGTTGTATATGGCAATAAAGCAGAAATACTCATTTTAAAGGGGAATTATAAAGAGGCTAAAGAACTGTTAAAGAAGAGCATAGCGATTAACCTAAAAAGGGACTATGATAACAGCGATGCTGAATTAGGTGAGATAAAATTAGCGCGGATTTATTTCAATCAGAATAAAAATAGAGCTCTTTTTAACTTGCTGAATACCATACGTACACAATTGGCCAATGTTAAAAACAAAGACGTTGAAGCCGACTGGAACAACCTGATGAGCGAATACTATCTTCATAAAAAAGATCCCGCAAAAGCTTATCAATACTTGCAAACCTATAACAGGCTTAAAGATTCAAATATTAAAAAACTGAACTTATTAAGGGAAAGTAATATCAATAAACAATTTGATAGCTATGAGAAACAATCGCAGATTGATTCGCTGAAAAATTATAACAAATTACAGTCGGAATACCTATACGCCGCTATAATTTGTGCATTAATGGCCCTTATTATCATCTTCCTGATATTCAAGAACTGGAACAGATCAAAAAAAGACATACAGATTGTTAATACTTTAAATCAACAAATAAACGACCAAAACAAAGTTTTGGAAAATGCATTAAATGAAATTAAAAGCAACAGCCGGGAAAAAGACCGCATTTTACGTACAGTAGCGCATGATCTCAGAAATCCTTTAGGTGGTATAGCCTCATTAACGGCTATAATGGTCGAAGATGAGTGTACAGATGAACAAAAAGAACAAATAAACCTGATAAGAGAAACTTCGATCAATGCCCTGGAACTTATCAACGAAATTTTAGAGGCAGCAAATATTGCCTCAGTTCAACTAAAATTAGAATTAGTTGAGGTTAACTCACTGATAAGTAACAGCGTTGGGCTACTGCGCTTTAAAGCCGCCGAAAAAAGTCAGCAGATATTTTTACAACCTTTAAATAGGGAGCAGGAATTATACATTAGCCGCGAAAAAATATGGCGGGTAATAAGCAATCTGATCAGTAATGCTATAAAGTTTAGTCCAACAGGGGCATCAATTTTTGTAAGTATAACAAAAGAACCGGGCCAGGTAATCATAGCTGTTGAAGATAATGGTATCGGTATACCGGAAAATTTAAAAGATCAGGTTTTCAATATGTTTACTTCAGCGCAACGCGCGGGTACGGCAGGTGAAAAATCATTTGGCCTTGGCTTGTCAATTTGCAGGCAGATAATAGAGAAGTTTAATGGTAAAATATGGTTTGAAAGCAAAAATGAAGGCGGTACCATATTTTTTATCAGCCTGCCTGCATCCACCACCGGCACTCCGGCAGCATCATCTCAAAAGGTTAGCATACCAGTATCCCGATGATTTGATAATTCTTCGTTGGGTAGCAAAATCGACATGAATTATACCAAAGCGCGGATTATAACCTTCCGCCCATTCAAAATTATCGGTAAGCGTCCATATAAAATATCCGCTTACTTCACAGCCTTCTCTTTTAGCCTTTAAAACCTGTTCTAAATACGCTTCAAGGTATTTAACCCGCTTAACATCATCAACCTTATCATCAACTACTTCATCCGGAAAAGCTGCTCCATTTTCAGTAAGGTATATCTTCTTGATCTGCGGATATGCATTAAATTTTTTCAGCATATGATATATAGAAGGTGGGTATACCTCCCATCGCATGGCTGTTAAGGGTACGTTTCGTTTTTCTGCTTTAACCAGCCTGGCCTGTATATATGGGGTGAAAAAAGAATATTTTACAATTTCGCGTGTATAATTTTGTACACCTATAAAATCAAAATCAAACTTCAATTTGTCTTCATCACCAGGCTGAAAATATTTCTCTAATTCTTTTAAAACAGGAAGATCAGCTACCGGGTAACCTAACCCCAGCACCGGCTCAATAAATAACCGGTTAATCAATGCGTCGGCACGCCTGGCGGCATTAATATCTCGTGGTTTATCAGAATAGGGTTCAATATAGGAACAGGAAAAAGTAGTACCAATATGAGCGTTTGGTAAAACACTACGCAACGCCTTGGCACCTGCCGCCATAGATAAGGTAACATGATGCACAGCCGGTAAAAAGTTCTTCAATCCGGTTTTACCGGGTGCGTGAATACCAAAAAAATAACCTGCTCCTGTAAATACCGATGGCTCATTCATTACCATCCAATTCTTTACCCTGTCGCCAAAACTTTTCGCGCATTGCATTACAAACCCTACAAACCAATCAATAACACTCCGGTTTGTCCAGCCGCCTTTAAGCTCAAGTACTTGCGGCAAGTCCCAATGATAGAGGGTTACCCACGGCTCTATGCCTTGTTTTAAGCAATAATCAATAACTTTATTATAATAGTCAATGCCAGCCTGATTAACCTTACCAACGCCCTCAGGAAAAATCCGGGACCAGGCTATGGAAAAACGAAAATTAGGAATATTAAGCTGTTTGATGAGGTCAATATCTCTTTCATAGCAATTATAAAAATCGCAGGCCAAACGATGATGATGATCGTTTAATATCTTTCCTTTCTTCGCCGAAAAAACATCCCAAATAGATTCACCCTTGCCATCAGCATCAGGCGCGCCCTCAATTTGTACGGCTGCTGTAGAAACCCCCCAGACAAAATCCTCTCCGAAAAGTTGTTTATTTAGTGTATCCTGAATAATAGCTAAAATTAAAATTGGGCAAATATAAAGCCCGGTTATACATTAAAAATGTTTAATAACATTTAAAAAACAAAATTAATGAATAAATGAAGACCTTATGCTTTTTAAGATCATCCATTCGCGCAAACCGCTGAATAAATTTAAAATGAACTTCATAACAAATGTTAATTACTTATTGCTTATGCTAAGTTACCCGGCTTATATTTGTTTATGATGTTGTTAATATTATATTATTGTTACCTGATGAGTTAAAATCTATTAGAAATATAGAACTATTAACTCACTATTGTTTAGAACGTTATTTATTTTTGTGGCATGAAAACTTACTTTACCCAATTGTTCGATTATGACCGCTTTGCAAACCTGCTTATTTTAGAAACCATATTAACTGCCAATGAACCGCAAAAACCAGTACAGTTAATGGCTCATTTATTAACCGCGCAGCAAGTATGGTTAAGCCGCTGTAAATGCGAACCTGCAATTGCAGTCGCCTTATGGCCTGATTGGCCGTCAGATCAATTGGGGCAAATGATAAATAATAATCACCGGGCATGGATAGATTATATGAATACTTTAAATGAAGATGATTTTGATAAGCTTATCTCCTATAAAAACTTACAAGGCATACCATTTGAAAATAAACTGGTTGATATGCTGACACAAGTAATCAATCATGGTACGCATCACAGGGCGCAGGCAGGACAACAACTTAAATTTGCAGGCGTTGAAAAATTGCCAATTACCGACTACATTTTTTATATAAGAGATTAAATATTATTTCTACAGGGTTATTTACAATATTTGCAGCAGTAAACAGCGGCTATTACTCACCCGGATATTTCCACCAGCTGCAATGATTTAAACGAATTAATATTAAAAATGAGAAAATCAGTTATATCGGCAATTTTATGTTTGGCTTTATTTGGATGCACGGATAACAAAAAGCAGGAAAAAGCATTGTTGGATAGTATTATTAAAATACATGATAAAGTAATGGCAGGTGATGATAGGCTGATGAAGAACAAAATGAAACTGGATACCCTGCTTAAAACTAAACTTACTGATGTAAAAGATACTGCTGCTGAGAAAACGCAAATGATGGGTTTGAGCGTTCAATTAACTAATGCAGAAGATGCGATGGAAAAATGGATGGGAAAATTCGATCCTGAACAAAAGGGAAAATCGCACCAGGAGATCATGTCATACCTGGGCAATCAGAAATTACAGGTCACCGCTATTGACTCACAAATGAACGAAGCTATTAACGCATCAACTAATTACCTGATGCAAATTAAAAAATAATGAGAAAATTACTGCCGGCTATAGTTGTCATGCTGTTATGGAATGCATGTAAATTTAATGATAATAAAAAAACCTTACCCATATATGGCAACCGCCAGCCTGTTACCAAAACAATTAACGGTCAAACTGTAACCGATACTATCTATCAAACCATACCAAAGTTTAAATTTGTTAATCAATACGGTGATAGTATAAGCAACAAGATGCTGGATGGTAATATATATGTGGCTGATTTCTTTTTTACTACCTGCCCTTCCATCTGCCCTGTTATGCACCGCAATATGCTGAAGGTGTATAACACTTTTAAAAACACAGGCAATTTTAAAATTCTATCACATACCATTGACCCGAAACATGATAGCATTCCGGTACTGAAAAAATATGCTGATAAACTTGGTGTTACAGGCAATACGTGGTGGTTTTTGCAGGGAAAAAAAGAAGACATCTATCAAATAGCTGAAAACAGCTACCTGGTAGCTGTTAAGCAGGATGATGGTACAGCCGGAGGATATGTTCACCAGGGATATTTTGTACTGATAGATAAACAAAAACGCATACGCGGATCATATGACGGTACTGATCCAAAACAAGTTGACCAAATGATAGAGGATATTAAAACCCTACAGGCTGAACCTAATGAAGCGATAGTTAAATGAAATTTAATATAATTATCGGTTTAGGATTAATATGCCTTTCCCTTATCATTTCGTGTCAAAGCGATGATCAGCTGGAGTTTAAACGTTATTATTCCAGCGGCAGTTTAATCTATCAAAGCAAATGTCAGAATTGCCATGGCGCAAAAGGAGAAGGTTTATCAGCCCTGATCCCTCCGCTTACAGATTCGGCTTATTTAAAAACCAATAAAGAAACTTTAGCCTGCGCTGTAAAATACGGGTTAAAGGGAAAGATCAATATATCCCAAAAAGTATTTGAAGGGCAAATGCCTGCTAATGATCTCGCCCCGGTTGCTATAGCAGAAGTATTGACCTATATCACCAATTCTTTCGGTAATAAAATGGGCACCATTACCTCAGAGCAAGTGAATAAGGATCTCGCTAAGTGTAAATAGTAGAGAGTAATAGTCGCTCAATTCACACAGCATTGGCCCTAAGATAGATTGTTTTAGTGTCTTCCCCACTTTCTTCCGAGCTAAAAATACTACCTTTGTAATGCAAAACGTTCTATCGCCCTCTTTGCCAGTTGGCAATAGAGTGAGGAAAGTCCGGGCAACATAGAGCATCCTGCTTCCTAACGGGAAGGCACCGGCAGCCGGTGACAGCAAGTGCCACAGAAAATATACCGTCCGTCTGCCAACTGGCGGACAGATAAGGGTGAAAACGTGAGGTAAGAGCTCACGGCTTTTCCGGGTGACCGGGATTGCGGTAAACCTCAGGAGTTGAAAAACCAAATAGGTCCTGAAAGCGGAGTTGCTCGCTCCCGTATCCGCCAGCGGCGGATCGTCAGGATGGGTAGGTTGTTTGAAACTGCCAGCAATGGCAGTGCAAGATAAATGATAGAATTCGCCCTTCAACCGGCGAAACAGAACCCGGCTTATAGGTTTGCAGCTGTATCATATACCCCTTTCTGTTTACAGGAAGGGGTTATTTTTTTTAATTAAAATTTAAAAGTGTTTAATTTTCTATACAAGTCTTATATTAGCCCCAATTATCCTATTGAATATACAAAAAATGGCTAAAATATTAATTATAGATGATGAGCGGTCTATCCGTAACACCTTACGCGAGATATTAGAATACGAAGATTATGAGGTTGAAGATGTGGATAACGGCGTTGATGGATTAGAGCTGATCCGCAATAATGAATATGACCTTATACTATGCGATATTAAAATGAACCGCATGGATGGAATGGAAGTTTTAAGCGAAGGCTTATCCCTTAAACCTGATCTTCCATTTATTATGATATCCGGTCATGGTACTGTTGAAACAGCCGTAGAAGCCAGCAAAAAAGGCGCTTTTGATTTTATTTCAAAACCACCTGATCTGAACCGCCTGCTGATTACTGTACGTAACGCGCTCGACAGAGGAAGCCTGGTTGTTGAAACAAAAGTATTAAAACGGAAGGTTTCAAAAGTTCGCCCTATATTGGGTAACTCACAACCTATCCTTAAAATAAAGGAAACTATTGACCGTGTTGCGCCAACCGATGCGCGTGTATTAATAACGGGCGCAAATGGAAGCGGAAAAGAATTGGTTGCCAGGTGGTTACATGAAAAATCACACCGCGCCAATGCACCGTTAATTGAAGTTAACTGCGCTGCCATACCTTCTGAATTAATTGAAAGTGAATTATTCGGACATGAAAAGGGTTCATTTACCTCGGCTGTAAAACAACGCATAGGTAAGTTTGAATCTGCTTCGGGCGGTACACTTTTCCTGGATGAGATTGGTGATATGAGCCATTCTGCACAAGCCAAAGTATTACGTGCGCTGCAGGAAAGCAAAATAACACGTGTTGGCGGAGAAAAGGAAATTGAGGTAGATGTACGCGTTGTTGCGGCAACTAATAAAGATCTGTTAAAAGAAATTGAGGCTGGTAATTTCCGTATGGACCTTTACCATCGTTTGAGTGTTATTTTAATACATGTACCTCCTTTAAATGAACGTAAAGATGATATTGTTTTGCTTACCCAAAATTTTTTAGAAGAGATATGCAATGATTACGGCATGCCTCCTAAAAAAATATCCGAAGCTGCATTGGATGCACTTAAAGCCTTGCCGTGGACAGGTAACATTCGTGAATTAAGAAACATGGTGGAGCGTTTAATTATTTTGAGCGACAAAATCATTACGGATGATGATGTAAGGGCATTTGCCAACCCATCAGCACCCTTAGCGGCAACAAATGGAAGCGCTGCACCGCAAACTGATTTTAATCAATTTAAAAATTTCCAGGATTACAAGGATTATGCCGAGCGCGAATACATTAAATTCAAGCTGGAAAAAAACAACTGGAATGTTTCAAAAACCGCGGATGATATTGATATTCAACGCAGCCATTTATACAGTAAGATTGAAAAATACGGATTAAAAAGAGGTGAATAATTAATAGCAAAAGATACCTGTTAACATTAGCTGATTAAAGCGATAAAAACTTACGGAGGTTAAAAACTTCGTAAGTTTTTTTTTAACATTAAGTTAAAAATCAAATTAAAAACAATAATCAAAAACTTATTGGAAAATATTGATGAATATTGTATAACCATTTCATTAAAAACAACCAATTATGAAAAAATTAACCTTTCTGTTTACCGTACTGGCATTTACATGTATATGCAGTTCGGTTTTTGCACAACTAACTAAAGAACAGGCGATCACCGAATGGCAACGCGCAAAAGCATATACCAAAAAATATCTTGATGCTATGCCTGACGATGGTTATACATTTAAAGCAACACCCGAAATCCGCACGTTTGCGGGGCAAATGCTGCATATAGCTGATGCCAATTATTATTTTGCATCGGTAGCAAGTGGTAAAGCAAGTCCGCTTGGTAAAACATCCGCAGAAAAAACAGTGGCGCAAACTAAAGAAGCGACTACAAAAGCCGTTATGGACAGTTACGATTTTGCAATCAGCGCTATTGAAAGTGTACCGCCAGACCAAATGCAGCAAATAGCAACTGCTGAAGGGATGAAAGTAACCAAAGCGCAATTATTGGCAAAGGCGTTTGAACATCAAACCCATCACCGCGGACAAACAACCATATACCTGCGTTTAAAAGGCGTAACGCCACCAGGGGAAATGTTGTTTTAGTTATAAGAAGTTAGCTGTCATTCTGAACGGAGTGAAGAATCTTCTCAAAGCAATCTGATACGAAGAGTGTGAATAATAGTGCAGAAGATTCTTCGTTGTCACTCAAACGACAAAATGCGATGAGAAGTACTTTGTACTCCATTAAACAAGCTGTCATCCTGATCCGCCGAAAGGCGGAGAAGGATCTTCTACAATAGAAAGTATACATCATATCCAGCGAAGAAGATCCTTCGCTATCGCTTCAGGATGACAAAATGCGATGAGAAGTACTTTGTACTCCATTAAACAAAGCTGTCATCCTGATCCGCCGAAAGGCGGAGAAGGATCTTCTACAATAGAAAGTATACATCATATCCAGCGAAGAGGATCCTTCGCTATCGCTTCAGGATGACAAAATGCGATGAGAAGTACTTTGTACTCCATTAAACAAAGCTGTCATCCTGAACGGAGTGAAGGGATCTTCTACAATAGAAAAGTATACATCATATACAGCGAAGAAGATTCTTCTCCGCCTTTCGGCGGATCAGGATGACAGCCCGTTTAACGAATCTTTCGAGCGCTGTCATGGTGAGCCCCGTCGAACCATAGCGGGGCAAGGCCTACGCGCATCCTTCGACAAGCTCAGGAGGACAGCCCCGTTTAACCACGATATTGATAGTATAAAAAGGTAGTAATTCAATTGAGGTTGTCATGGTGAGCCTGTCGAACCATAGGCGGGCAATGGCCCTACGCATCATCCTTCGACAAGTTGGAGGACAAAATGCGATGATAAGCACCCTGTACTCCATAAAACAAAGCTGTCATCCTGAACGGAGTGAAGGGATCTTCTACAATAGAAAAGTATACATCATATACAGCGAAGAGGATCCTTCGCTATCGCTCCAGGATGACAAAACGATTATACTACTTATCATTCTTCACTTGATAGCTTAACTATTCTTACAAATTCACATTATAATCAGAGACGCAAAGTATTGCGTCTCTATAAAGATTCATAAATAATTTGTTTTTGCTAACATTTTTAGCAAATTTGTTTTGTGAATCAAAACTCCGTTGAAATAAAGACAGAATCCCGTGTACTGTTTATAGATATGAACAGCTACTTTGCCCGATGTGAGCAGCAGGTGAACTATTGGCTGCGTAACCGGCCCGTTGGGGTTTGTGTTTATACGGGTAAGTATGGTTGTGTAATCTCCCTTTCAACTGAGGCCAAAGCAAGAGGCTTAAAAGCCGGGATGCGTTTAAATGATGCTATGGCCATATGTCCTGACCTTGTGCCGGTAGAGAGCAACCCTGTCAGATACCGGGAGTATCATAAAAAGATCATCAACGTTTTGCAGCAATATAGCAGGGATGTGGTGGCAAAAAGTATTGATGAAGCTATCATCAATCTTTCCAATTATGACCACGTTGATCCTGTAACCATTGCTAAAAAAATAAAACAAGATATTTTAGATAATGTGGGCGATTGGCTAACCTGCTCTGTTGGTATTGCACCCAATGCTTTTTTGGCCAAACTGGCTTCTGTACAAGGAAAAAAGCGGGATGGATTATTGCTGATAACTCCGCAAAATATAGATGCTGTTTTAAACGACCTAAAACTTGGGGATCTGCCGGGCATTGGCGCCAATATGTGCTACCGGCTGGAGCGTAGTGGCATTAAAACACCACTCGAAATGCGTTATGCCACACCCGATCGTTTGAAAGCCATTTTCAAAAGTATAGACGGCATATACTGGCATTACCGGCTTAATTTTATTGAAACCAATATAGTAGCGCATGACTACAGAGGTATGCAGGCCATGCGGCAGATATCGGCAGAAAAGAGGCAGCATATCAATTATATTGACCAGCTATTTATGACCCTTTGCCTTACGCTGGAAAAACGGATGGTAAGTCATAAATTTTATTGTAAATCGGTTGGGTTTACTGCCCGCTATGAGGATGGTACCCGTTGGGATGATGCTTTTACCATTAGCGTACCTGTGCAGGATGCAATAAGCCTGATGCAGATGATACGGAGACGAATAGATAAATTTGAAAAACTAACTAATACAGGTCCTGTTTTTAATACCCGTATTAACAGCATGCGTGTAGCCGTTACTAATTTTGTAAATAACGGGAATATGCTGTACAGTTTGTTTGAAGATATGGAACGCAAGGAAACCGCATTGAAAACCATGCATGAAATTAAAAACAAATTTGGTTCAGACAAATTAATACGCGCTGTTGAAATGACCGATGGTAAAATAATTAAAGATGTAATAGGGTTTGGATCAGTAAAGGATCTGACGGATTTGGATTATAAGGCAATATGATGTCTGAACTAAGATTCTCAGTATTTAAGGATTATTAGGTTAAGACGTTCATTCATCATGGTATCCAAAAATCTTTAAATCCTGCGAATCTTAATTGTTCTTGATAAACTGGTTTAAACAATCCCTTACCTGGCCCAGATATCCCGCTCCAAATAAATTTAAATGTACCAGCAAGGGGTATAAGTTCCATAAATCAACCCTTTGCTCCCAGCCTTTTGCCAGTGGGAATACCTGGTTATAAGCCTGGTAAAATTCGTTGGAAAAGCCCCTAAACAGCGTAGTCATGGCTATATCAAACTCGCGGTGACCGTAACTAACTGCCGGATCAATTAAGTAGGGCTTCTCATTTTCATCTGTCAAATAATTACCGCTCCATAAATCTCCATGAATTAACGCCGGTACTTCTTCATTAAATAAACCCGGCAGGTTTTTATAAAGCTGTTCAAAGTTTTTTAGGTCAGCTTGATTTAGTAGTTGCCTATTAATAGCTAAACGCACCATTGGCAGCAAGCGTTCTTCTATAAAAAAATCACTCCATTTATTATGATGTCGATTGGATTGAGGTAAAGACCCCATATAATTATCAGCTGTAAAGCCAAAACCCAGTGATGTTGTATGATGCATTTGCGCCAGTTGCTCACCCAACATAGCTGATCCTTTTGGCGTTGGCCTCCGGCTGTTTATCCATTCCAGCATTAAAAAGTTTTGGTCTTCAAACTCACCCTGCAAAAGTATTTTGGGTACGGCAATAGTGCCGGTCGCGGCGATAGCCTTGAGTCCCTCTGTTTCATGATAAAACATTTGCGGAAACTTTATTTTGCTGTTTGTTTTTATGAGGTATTTTTCGTTTGAGGTATACAGACAATAAACTGTATTGATACTGCCACCGCTTACAGGTGACGTATTTATAATTTTTTGCGCTGATTGCTCTTCAATAAAAGCTATGAATGATTTTGACAACATTTGTTCAAATATATGGCCTCGGGTAATAATCTCATTTATCTGTATACAAATTTCGACTACGTAAAATGGTGTTTTTTCACTACGACTGAAACAACTGATACCCTGAAAATTAGCAAATTTACTACAGACTAAGTACTCTTTAATTGTGATAATGATGAAGCTATCTTAAAAATTGATGGGGTCAAAACGAATAATCAGTATAATCGCAGTAAAAAATCCACCTGAAAAACCTATTTTTGCGCTGAATGAAGCA